>JAFDIG010000199.1 GCA_019308145.1 Deltaproteobacteria bacterium
CAACAACCAGTATTAGAATGGAGCCACATTCTGATTTTGTTGGAGAACTTGGGGTTAAAGCCGTGATAGGAAAAGGTGGCATGGGAGATGACAGCCTTAAAGCTTTTGAAAAATATGGTATGGTTTATCTTTTAGCCGCGCCTGGATGTGGCGTCATACATGCTCAGGCTGTTAAAAAAGTAAAACGAGTTCATTGGTTAGAAGAGTTAGGAGTTCCAGAAGCTATATGGGTTTTAGAAGTTGATAATTGGGGACCATTAACAGTTGCTATGGATAGTCATGGGAACAGTATATTTCATACAATAAAGAAAGAAGGATTAGAAAAATTAGATGAGTTATTAAAGGAGTGAGGATGAGCATAGCAGAAGTATTTGCAAATTTTTCTGTGAACTTAGATTTTGATAATCTCTCAACAAAATTAGTGGAACAAACTAAATTATTTTTTTTAGATTGGCTTGGGTCTGCTTTTAGAGGTGCTAATGAAAAGCCTACACAAATTGTATTAGAAACTATAAAGGAACTTAATGGAAAACAAGAATCCACTGTTTTAGCTGATATGAGTAAGAATAGCTGTATAATGGCTGCATTAGCTAATGGAGTAAGTTCTCATGTTGTTGAGATGGACGATTTGCACCGAAAGGGAATATTTCATCCTGCTGCACCTGTTTTTTCAGCAGCTTTACCAGTAGCAGAGAAGCTTCATGTTTCTGGAAAGCGGTTCATTGAAGCAATAGTGGTGGGGTATGAAGTGGGGATAAGGACAGCAGAGGCAATAGGAGAGAGCCATTATCATTTTTGGCATACTACAGGCACTTGTGGCACTTTTGGAGCAGCAGCCTCTGTAGCAAAACTTTTATCTCTTGATCAAGATAAAACTACTTGGTCTATTGGAAGTGCTGGCACTCAAGCTTCAGGATTATGGGAATTTTTGACAGATAATGCTATGAGTAAACAATTACACCCTGCCAAGGCTGCTGTAAATGGTATTTTTTCTGCTTTTTTAGCTCAAAAGGGATTTACAGGTGCTACTTCTATATTTGAAGGGGAAAAAGGATTTTTTAAGGCAACCTCTTCTGATTTTGATTTAAAGAAAGCAACATATAAATTAGGGGAAGATAATTTTAAAATACTTGAATGTTCATTAAAAAAGCATGCTTCATGTGGTCATACTCATTCTTCTATTGATGCTGTTTTAGATATTCTTTCAGAGCACCCGATTCCTCCAGATAATATAGAAAAGATCAATGTTAGTCTTTACAGCCAAGCCTTGGATTTGCTTAATAAAGTTAAGCCTACTACCCCTTTTTTTGCAAAATTTTCTCTTCCATTTTGTATAGCAACTGCAGTGATTTATAGAAAGGTTGATCTTGATGCTTTTACTGAGCAGCGTTTAAAAGATCAATCTATTTTAAGAATGATGGAGAAGATCTTTGTTAAAAGAGATGAAATGCTTAGCAATCTTTATCCAGAAAAATGGAGCGCAATTGTTACTATAGTTACAAAAGATGGGAGTTCATATCAAAAAAGAGTAGACCATCCCAAAGGAGACCCTGAAAATCCGATGTCAAAGGAAGAAATAATAAACAAATATAAGGATATGTCAAAAAAACAATTAAAAGAAAAGACAGATGTGCTTTTAAACAAGATCTTGACTTTAGAAGAAATAGATGATATATGTAATATCTTTATTATATAAAAACAAACAAAAAGTTATAAAATAAGATTAAAAAATAAGTTTATTGATTTGATTAAATTTAAAATTGATTAGGGGTGATATTTAATCAAAAAATAAATGATTTTTGTTGACAAAAATAAAAGAGAAAGGAGTATTCTATGAGTGTAAGAGAGATATCGGTTGATGAGATTACAAAAACAATCAGAAGGCTTTGTATGGAGTCCAATACAGACTTAGGTGATGATGTTATCGAGGCTTATAAAAAAGGATTAGAGACAGAAGACTCTCCTGTAGCTAAAGATATCTTCCGCCAATATTTGGAAAATGCAAAAATTTCAAAAGAAGAAGGTATTGCCTTATGTCAGGATACTGGCTTGGCAGTTGTCTTTGTAGAGTTAGGACAAGATGTTCATATAGTTGGTGGGGACCTTTATAAAGCGATTGATGAAGGAGTTAGGCAGGGTTACAAAGATGGTTATCTTAGACCTTCCTCACTTGATCCATTAACAAGGAAAAATTTTGGAGATAACACCCCTGCAATAGTGCATATAGAGATGGTTCCAGGGGATAAGCTAAAACTTACAGTTGCTCCCAAAGGTTTTGGTAGTGAAAATATGAGCAGAGTGGTTCTATTTGCTCCTGCTGTTGGTGTTGAAGGGGTAAAAAAGTATATTATTCAGAGAGTAGATGAATCAGGTCCTAATCCTTGTCCACCTGTTGTTGTAGGAGTGGGAATTGGAGGCACATTTGAGAAAGCGGCACTGATTGCAAAAAAAGCAATAACAAGGCCTCTTGGTCAGAGGAACCCAAATCCTGATATTGCAAAATTAGAGCTTGAACTTTTAGAAGAGATCAACAAGCTTGGGATCGGACCTCAAGGATTAGGAGGAAAGGTTACAGCTTTTGATGTTCATATTGAGACCTATCCTACACATATAGCAAGTATCCCTGTGGCAGTAAATATTCAGTGTCACTGTGATCGCCATAAAGAGGCAGTACTTTAAAAGGAGGTTAAAATGGAAGAGAGTATTCGTATAACTACACCATTAACTGATGAAATATTGGAAAAATTAAATATAGGGGATAGAGTGCTAATTTCTGGTATTATATATACTGGAAGAGATGCAGCACATAAGCGTTTAGTAGAACTTGTAGAAAAAGGTGAGGAATTGCCTTTTGATATAAAAGGACAAATTATATATTATGTTGGTCCAACTCCTCCAAAGCCTGGGATGGCAATTGGATCTGCTGGGCCTACTACCAGTTATAGAATGGACCCCTATGCCCCTATATTGATGGAAAAGGGATTAAAAGGAATGATAGGAAAAGGTTCAAGAGGGGAAAATGTTATAGAGGCGATAAAGAAATTTAAAGCAGTATATTTTGGTGCGACAGGAGGAGCAGGAGCTTTAATATCTAAAGCAGTTAAGAAAGCAGAAGTTGTTGCCTACGAGGATTTAGGACCTGAAGCTATAAGAAGACTTGAAGTTGAAAATTTTCCTGTTATAGTGGTAAATGATATTCATGGTAGAGATCTTTACGTTGAGGGTAAGAAGAAATATAGAGCACTTTAAGTGAATTCATGATTAATTAGTTCGCACTTTTTAAGTGCGAACTAATTAAATCTAAAAATTTTATTTGTACAAGATTAAAATAGTTAAAAAATTATAATAAAAATTATAAAAAAGAATTTTCTTTTTATTTTTAACCTGACAAATTCACTCCAAATTTAATTAACTCATTTTTTAGTTTAAAGAGAAGAAAAAAGTTTATAAAAAATCTTAATGAAATTTTCTTCTATCTTTTCCCGTAATTTGGCAATTCAAATATAACCTTTTATAATAGCCTTTTAAGATATTTTTTCTGCAAACAACCTCCTGCCTTCTTTTTTTATTGTCATAAAAAATATATTGATGTAACATTTATCCTCTAATTTTTTTAACATAAAGATTTCTAAAAAGGCTTTTAAAATAAAAATTAGATGGAGGGTTCTAAATGGAGTTAGAAAAGGTTCCAAAGCATGAAATAGAAAATAGAATAGAAAAGATGCAAGGCTTTCTTAAAAAAGAGGATATTCAAGGGGCATTGATTAGCCAGTGTGTAGATCTTTTTTATTTTACTGGCACATTTCAGCGAGGATTTCTTTACATACCTAAAGAAGGCTCACCATTTTTTATGGTTCAAAAAAGTTATGAAAGAGCTCTTAATGAATCACCTTTAAGTAATATAGTAGAGATAAAAAACTCAAGACATCTCCCTAAAATGATATCAGATAGAGGTTTTACTTTAAATCAAATTGGTATGGAATTTGATGTTATTCCAACAAATCTATATTTAAGATATAAATTTATCTTTAAAGAGTCTGATCTTGTTGATATATCAGAATTGATAAAAAAGGTTAGAGTTATTAAGTCAACTTACGAGATAAAACAATTTGAGAGAGCAGCTAAGATCGTTGATAGGGTGATAAGCAAAGCAAAGGATTTTCTAAAGCCAGGGATTACTGAGATAGAGCTTGATGGAAAATTAATAGGTATAGGAAGGGCTCTGGGTCATCAAGGAATCTTAAGGATGAGGGGATTCAATCAGGAGATGATAAATATATATGTACTTTCAGGCAAAAATGGTGCTTATCCCTCTTTTGGTAATACACCTCTTGGTGGTCCTGGACCAAGTCCTGCTATGGGACATGGTTCAAGTTTAAAACAAATAGAGAAAGGAGAACCTATTATTATTGATTATGGGGTAGCATATAATGGATATATTATAGATCAAACACGCCTTTTTGCCATTGGAAAGCTAAATGATGATTTAATCAAAGCTTATGAAGTAACAAGAGAGATAAAAAGAGATATGGAAGAAAAAACCCGACCAGGAGATAAATGTTATGATATATACAAAAGAGCAATAGATATAGCAAAAAAGAGGGGGTATGAAGAAAATTTTATGGGGTTTGGTAATAATAGAGTAAGATTTGTTGGGCATGGCCTTGGATTAGAGATCAATGAACCTCCTTTTATTGCTAAAGG
>JAFDIG010000200.1 GCA_019308145.1 Deltaproteobacteria bacterium
TTATGGAAAAAGGGAAATTGGTTGGAATTATCTCCAGACAAATTGTTGAAAAAGCCTCTTTTCATGGATTAAGCAATAGACCAGTAAAGGAATATATGACAATAGAATTCTATACTGTAACACCAGATGCTACTTTAGCAGAGGTGCATGAATATATTATAGGGAATAATCAGCGATTTTTGCCTGTTTTAGAAGATGGGAAATTGGTTGGTGCAATCACCAGAACCGATCTTTTAAGAGTTTTGCAAGATGAGATGGGAAAGATCTCCCGTATCCCTGAAAAGATAGATTATAGTAGAATGCTTGCTCAAAAAAAGATTATCACAAAGCTAATGGAAGAAAGACTACCTTCTAATATAATAATGTTATTAAAAGAGATGGGAAAAGTGGGAGATGACATGGGTTACCATTTATATGCTGTTGGAGGTTTTGTAAGGGATTTAATGCTTAGACATGAGAATCTTGATATTGATATTGTTGTTGAAGGAGATGCAATAAAGTTTGCAGAAAGATTTTCTCATATGCATGGATATAAAGTGATAAACCATAAAAGGATGGGAACAGCCACAATAAAATTACCAGATGGATTTAAAGTAGATGTTGCAACTGCAAGGATTGAATATTATGCCTCACCAGGTGCTATACCAACTGTTGAGCATGGGTCACTCAAACTTGATCTCTTTAGAAGGGATTTTACTATAAATGCCCTTGCACTTGCCCTTAATCCAAAGAACTTTGGTGAGGTCATCGATTTTTTTGGTGCACAAAGGGATATAAAGGAAAGGGTTATTCGCGTGATACATAACCTAAGCTTTGTAGAAGATCCTTCACGCATTTTTAGGGCTGTTCGCTTTGAACAAAGATATCAATTTCAGCTTGGAAAACATACCTTAAATTTAATAAGATCTGCTATAAAAACAGGTTTTCTAAGTAGTATAGGAGCTCATAGGATATTCTTAGAGCTTCTGCTTATCTTTAAAGAAAAGGACCCTGTTGCAATCCTTAGGCGTCTTAATTCACTTGGAGTTTTAAAACATATTGATCCAAAACTTGAATTATCTGAGCCAAGACTTTCTCTTATCTCAAAGGTTCAAAACGTCTTATCATGGTTTGATCTTCTTTTCCTTGATGAAAAGGTAACAAGATGGATAGTTTACATCTATAGTATTATTGATCACCTAAATTTTAAGGAGGCATCGCTTTTGCTTGAACGTTTTTCTATTAGTGAAAAGAAAAAAAAGGAGATCCTTAAATCAAGAGAGGAGCTAATAAGGATTTTAAATGAAATCTATAAGAGAAATATCTCTAATGGAGAACTAACAAGGAGTGAGATATATAATTTTTTAAAGGATCTTAGAACAGAGGCAATACTTTTTATGATGGCAAAAACAGATCAAACAGCTATACAACGTTATATATCTATATATATAACTGAACTTAGAAAAGAAAAAGTCATTATTGGTGGAGATGATCTAAAAGAGATGGGATTTACGCCTGGCCCTATGTTCAAAAAAATATTAAATGAACTCCTTATGGCACATCTTGAAAACAAGGTATCAACAAAAGAAGAAGAGATAGAATATATAAAGAATAATTTCAAAAAGGAAGCAGTATAGTTATGAACTCCATAATCGTAGAGATATCGGTTATATTTTTGCCAGTAATGGTAGCAGTGATTTTGCATGAATATGCTCATGGATGGGTAGCAGAAAAAAGAGGAGACCCTACTGCAAGAATAATGGGGCGACTTACTTTAAATCCCTTGCCTCATATAGATATATTTGGCACTATTTTATTGCCAATAATATTTGTCTTGCTAAAATCAGGAATAATCTTTGGATATGCTAAACCTGTACCTGTTAATTTTATGAACCTTAAAAAACCTAAGGAAGATATGGTTCTTGTTGCTGCAGCAGGGCCTATTACCAACTTTCTATTAGCATTTTTAAGCGGGCTTTTATTTAAAATCATATCTCTTATCTATCCTGAAATTCTTTTTTCATTGCACTTAAAATATTTTAGCTCAGCCCATAAAGGAGTTGCTGCCTTTGTTTTAATCCCTTTTGGTATAATGCTTATAAAATCTGTTTTCATAAATGTTATCCTTGCAATAATTAATTTAATGCCTATCCCTCCTTTGGATGGTGGCCGTATCCTTGTAGGTTTGCTTCCTTACCCTTATTCTGAAAAGATTGAAAGAATTGAACCTTTTGGAATTTTTATCTTTTTAGCTATCCTTTTTCTTGATCCTTTTGGTATATATTCCAATGTTATTGGAAATCTAATATTTTTGCTGATAAGGCTATTTTTATGGATTTAGATAATTCAAAAGATCGACTTTTTGCAACACTTTTATCTGCCTTTCTTTATCCTGGTGCAGGACAAATATATAAGCGAGAATTTTTAAAAGGAACTATAATAATTTTGCTTTTTTCATCTCTTTTGATCTTTCTTCTTATAAGGTTCATCTATTTTTTTAAAACAATTTTTATGAATATAGAAATTTCACTAAAAGGTTATCAAATGCTTTTAAGATCTTCTTTTGAATTTTTTTTAATGCCAACAAATATCACCATAATTGTTGCATCCTTGCTTATTTGGATAATCAGCATAATAGATTGCTACAAAAAATGAAGATAAAACTCCCTGTCTTTGAAGGCCCACTCGATCTTCTTCTCCATTTAATAAAAAAAAATGAAATTGATATTCATAATATTCCAATCGCATCTATAACAGAGCAATATTTAGAATATTTAGCTATTATGAAATCATTAAACTTGGATATTGCGGGTGAGTTCATTGTTATGGCATCAACATTAATGGAGATTAAATCTAAAATGCTTTTACCTATCCATGAAGAAGAAGGGGAGGAAATAGAAGAGGAGGATCCAAGAAAAGAGCTTGTTGAAAGATTAATTGAATATCAGAAGTTTAAAGGATTAGCAGAAAAACTTTTCAATAGAAAGATATTAGGAAGGGATGTTTTTACAAGGGATCAAGATGAGGAGGAAGGAGAGGGGCATATAGAGCTTTCACTCTTTGAGCTTTTAGAGGCATTTAAGGAGCTAATGGAAAAAAGAGGATTAAATGATTTTCATGATATCACCCTTGATAAGCTCACCATTCAAGATAAAATAAGAGAGATAATGGAAAAACTTAGAAAAGTTGGCTCTTCTATAACCTTTGATGAACTCTTCTGGGAGCAAGGCTCAAAAACGGAGTTGATACTAACCTTTCTTGCAATATTGGAGTTGGTAAAGCTTAGATTGATCAGAGTTTACCAAGAGAAAGCTTTTGCAACATTATATATTAGCTTAACTAAGAAATAATATCTTATTTTTTGAGGATTATAAATGCCATCAAACAAGATAGAAACAATTTTAGATTGCATAGCAGACGGTGTTTTTACTGTAGATAATGAATTTAGGATCACTTCATTTAACAAGGCTGCTGAACGTATCACAGGTTTTACTCGCAAAGAAGCAGTTGGGCAATTCTGTTTTGAGATATTTAGGACAGATGTATGTTTTGTTAAATGCCCTCTTAAAGAATCTATAAAAACAGGCAAAGAGATAACCAATCTTGAATTATCAATTTTAGACAAAAATAATAGAGAAATCCCTGTAAGTGTCAGCACATCTGTATTAAAGGATAAAAAGGGTAAAATCATTGGTGGAGTCGAAACTTTTAGGGATCTTTCCCTTATAAAAGAGATGGATAAGGAGATAAAAGAGAAATATACCTTTAATGATATAGTAAGCAGAAACAAAAAAATTAGAGAGATCTTTAATATATTGCCAGATGTAGCAAAAAGTGATGTAGCAGTGCTTATTGTGGGAGAGTCTGGCACTGGCAAAGAACTTTTTGCCAATGCAATCCATCATTTAAGCAACAGAAAGAATGGTCCATTTATAAAGATAAATTGTGGGGCAATCCCTGAAACACTTTTAGAGTCAGAGCTTTTTGGGTATAAAAAAGGTGCTTTTACTGATGCAAAAAAAGATAAGGCAGGAAGGTTTCAGCTTGCACAAGGTGGCACTATCTTGCTTGACGAAATTGGAGATCTTCCTAAATCATTACAGGTAAAATTGTTAAGGGTTTTAGAAACCAAGGAGTTTGAGCCATTAGGATCAACCATTAGCGAAAAAGCGGATGTAAGAATACTTTCAAGCACAAACCGCCCTCTTGAAGAGCTTGTAGAAGATGGTAAATTTAGAGAGGATCTTTATTATAGATTAAACGTAATAAAAATTGAGATACCACCTTTAAGGGAAAGAAAAGAAGACATTCCTATTCTAATTGACCATTTTATAGAAAAATTTAATAGAAAAATGAGAAAAAATATCAAAGGGGTAACTGCTGAAGCAATGGAAATCCTTTTAAATCACTCATATCCTGGAAATGTTAGAGAGATGGAAAATATCTTAGAACATGGATTTATCCTCTCAAAGGGATCATATATTGATAGATCACACCTTCCTCTCTATTTACAAAAGATTAAAAAGAGCAAAATAGTTGCTCCAAAAATAAATCTTAAGCAATGGGAAGCTGAGATAATTAAAAACGTGATAAAAAAACATAATGGCAATCTTACAAAAGCAGCTAAAGAGCTTGGAATTCATCGAACAACTTTGTGGAGAAAATTAAAAAGAATTTAATTGTTGCATTTTAAAACATGTTGCAAAATGAAACAAAA
>JAFDIG010000201.1 GCA_019308145.1 Deltaproteobacteria bacterium
TTTTTCCATCTCATTTTCGTCAGATTAACTCTTACAAAATTCAAGATTATCTTATACTTGATGAGGATGCTAAAAGAAATCTTGAGGTCTTTGGTACATATTTTGAGGGAAAGAAAAAAGGTTCTCTTTTTGGCTTGTTGGATGAAACTATTACTGGCATGGGGGGAAGACGTCTTAGACAATGGCTTTTATATCCATTAAAAAACAAAGAAAAGATCGAAGAGAGATTAAAGCTGGTAGAATTCTTTTATTCAGATCCTCTTTTACGTTCTGAATTAAGGGAGTTATTAGAGGGTATATACGATTTAGAAAGGTTAGGTGCACGGGTATCTTTTGGAAAGGCAAATCCAAGGGACTTAATCGCCCTAAAAAATTCTGTTGCTCAAATACCCTTGATTAAGGAAAAGATACTCTCTGTTAAAGAAGAAGAGATAAAGAATATGGCTTTTAAAATGGATAGTCTTGAAGATATCCATTCTATGATAGATAATGCTATTATAGAGAATCCCCCTATATCCCTTCATGAAGGTGGGATTATAAAAGATGGATATAATGAAGAATTAGATGAATTAAGGGCAATAAGTAAACAGGGAAAACAATGGATAGCAAATTACGAGAAAGAGCAAAAGCAATTAACAAAAATAAACTCTTTAAAAGTAAAATATAATCAGGTTATTGGGTATTATATTGAAGTAACAAAATCAAATCTTTCTAATATTCCTAAAGATTATATTAGGAAACAGAGCTTAAGTAATTCAGAAAGGTTTATAACAACAAAATTAAAGGAATATGAGGATAAAGTATTAGGTGCCCAGGAAAAAATCAACAACCTTGAATATGAAATCTTTGTTGATTTGAGAAAAAGGCTTGCAAAAGAAGTTGCTCGCATAATGGATACTTCCCATATTCTATCAATGATTGATGCTATCACCTCATTAGCAGAGGTTGCCCATAAATATAATTATTGCAAACCAAAAATCGTTACATCTGATGAACTTTTAATAGAACAGGGTAGACATCCAGTAGTAGAAAGACTTAATCGTAATGAAAGGTTTGTTCCTAATGATACATTAATGGATCTTGATAATAATCAATTATTGATAATAACAGGTCCTAATATGGCAGGCAAATCTACCTATATCAGACAGGTTGCATTGATTGTGCTCATGGCACACATGGGTAGTTTTGTTCCCGCTGATAAAGCAGTAATCCCTTTAGTAGACAGGATATTTACAAGAGTAGGGGCATCAGATAACCTTGTTATGGGTCAATCTACCTTTATGGTAGAAATGAAGGAAACGGCACGAATCCTTAAATATGCTACACCAAAAAGCCTTGTAATACTGGATGAAATAGGAAGAGGAACAAGCACTTTTGATGGGCTTTCCATCGCGTGGGCTGTCGCAGAATATTTAATTGACTCACCTTTAAGAAGATGCAAAACCCTTTTTGCAACCCACTACCATGAACTTACTCAACTTGCTGAATTGAAAAGAGGAGTAAAAAATTATAATGTAGCTGTTAGAGAATGGAATGATAAAATTATCTTTTTAAGAAAAATTGTAGAAGGTGGCTCTTCTCGTAGTTATGGAATTCAAGTAGCAAGATTAGCAGGCTTACCAGAAGAGGTAATAAAAAGAGCAAGGGAAATTTTAAAGGATTTAGAATCAGGTGAGTTGCAAGGATTTTCTATTAATAAAAACAAGAAGGATTTTTCCCAGCTTTCATTATTCGAAAGTTTAGAGTCTAATTTAGTTAAAGAGATAAACTCTATTGATATATCTACTCTTACACCTCTTGAAGCTCTAAATAAGCTTTATGAATTACAAAATAAACTAAAAAACAACAACTGATATTATAAAAACTAAAAGCTTTTTTGTTAAAATAACTTTTACTAAAGAGGAGATAAAATGAAAAAGAAATGGGTTATATCATTTTTTATCATCATAATTCTTTTCTCTACCTCTATTTTTGCTCAATCTATTGATCTGAAAGATAAAAAAGTAAAGCTAAAATGGTCGGTACCCCTTAGAACAAGCGGTCCTATAGTTAGTCGTTTTTATAAAATAAAAGAGGATTCATTTGGGATAGCATGCCTTAAAGGTGTCTCCTCTTCTTCTGATGTTCTTACTACGCTTTTAATAGGAGAGATTCTAATTAATGGACAATTAGAAGCAAAAGATATGGCTACAATTCTTTCAATTTGTGTTGAAAGAAATTTCAAAAAAGGGGATACAATAGAATTTCGTCTTTATCCTGAATTAAAAGGGAAAATGGTCAAAGCATTAGCAACTTATTATTCAAAGAAAAAAAGTATATTTTTTAACTGGGGAAAAAATAATATTACATCAGAAGATAAGAATATAGACCACTAAAGAGTTTTTAAAAATTTTTTTAACTTATGCTTGAAATAACTTAATTCAATTTTTTAATTAATGAGTAAGCCAAAAACTATATTTGTTTGTCAAAACTGTGGTGCAACCTATCCTAAATGGATGGGTAGGTGTCCTGAATGTAATAGCTGGAATACCATTGTAGAAGAGATAGTAAAGGATGAAAAAAAGAGTAAAGTTTCTTTCCCTGGGCCTCCTGTTTTCCCTATTCATGAAATAGAAAAAAATAGAAAAAGACGTATCAAAACAGGAATAGAGGAGTTAGATAGAGTATTAGGAGGAGGAGTTGTATCTGGTTCAGTAGTCCTTATTGGTGGAGAGCCTGGAATAGGGAAGTCTACACTCATACTTCAGGCTTTAGCCAGTTTGGCAAATAATAATATAGAAGTTGTTTACATAACAGGGGAAGAATCGCTTGATCAGATAAGAATGAGAGCGGAAAGGATTGGGGTTATTTCTTCAAATGTAAAAGTAGCATCAGAAACCAATTTGAATCTTATCTTTTCTTTGCTTGATTCAGAATCACCTCAAATATCAGCTATTGACTCAATTCAGACCTTATTGTGTGATGAAATTACATCAGCCCCCGGGAGTATAAGCCAAGTTAGGGAATCAGCTGCAAGGTTGGTTCGTTATGCTAAAGATAAAAAAATCGCTCTATTTTTTATAGGACATATAACAAAAGAGGGTGCTATTGCTGGTCCAAAGTTATTAGAACATATGGTTGATACGGTTCTTTATTTTGAAACATCTCCAGGGATACCGTATAGAATACTTAGAACAGCGAAAAATAGATTTGGTTCTGCTAATGAAATAGGTGTATTTGAAATGGGGGATAAAGGCTTAAAGGAGATTATCAGTCCTTCAGAGATCTTCTTATCACAGAGGGCTTCTCATGCTTCTGGATCGGTTGTTGTTTCATGTATAGAAGGCACCCGCCCAATATTAGTTGAAGTGCAAGCGCTTGTTTCTCCAAGCAAAACTGCAATGCCAAGAAGACAAGGTGTTGGAGTTGATCCTAATCGCTTATCATTAATGGTCGCGGTGCTTGAAAAGAAGCTTGGGATAAACCTAATGGATCAGGATATATTCCTTAATGTTGCAGGAGGGGTCAGGGTAGATGAACCAGCAGTAGATCTTGCTATAGCAGGAAGTATCCTTTCCAGTTTCTTTGATAGATTGGTTGATTCAAAAACGGTAATTTTAGGTGAGGTTGGATTAGCTGGTGAAATAAGGGCTATTAACCAAATAGAAATACGAATAATGGAAGCCAAAAGGATTGGCTTCTCGCGTTTTATTCTGCCAGAGGGGAACAGGGAGAAACTTAAGTTTACTCCAGATGATCAATTTCTATTTGTAAGTGATATAAAACAGTTTATTGAGGTTCTTTTTTGAAAAAGAAGATGATCATCTTTACGATATTGATATTTTTTTTGCTTCCTTCTTTCTCCTTTGCTTACCAGGCGTTACCTAAGATTATTGCTGCTCAAATTTCATATCTCGATCTAAAAAATTTGGTTCAAGTTGATAAGTTTTTTTATAAATTAAAAAAATCAAATATAAATACTATTATTTTTAGGGTCTTTCATAATCCTGGCGATAGATATCATGCTTTACTCTCTTTAGAAAACTCTAAAAAAGTAGAAGGTGTCTATTTTAAAACATCGTATTTACCTGTAATAGATGATCTTCTTTCAAAAATTATACCTATTGCTAAAAAATACCATTTAAACTTTTTTGCTTGGATGACTACGAGAGATGCTTCTTATGGATTAAAAGATAAAGAGAAATTGCTTGATTTAAAATATAATATTTCTTTAAAGAAAATGGAAACAACAAAGGGTTTGAACTTGTTTTCTTCTAAAGTAGTTAATATATTAAAAGGTGTCTATAGAGATTTAGCTTCTTACCCTATTGATGGTATATTATTTCAGGATGATTTTGTTTATAGATATAATGAAGGCTTTTCAAATGAAGCACTCTCTTACTATACTAAGTTTAGTAGCAAGAAATTTTCCCCTGACGAGATATTTAAAAAAGAAAATCCCTTTTATGGATATAAACCGATATTTTATGAATGGTGTAAACTAAAAAACAAAAGAATTATGCAAGTTGCTTCTTTTTTAATGGAATCAGCAAGAAATGTAAATCCATCTATTAAGTTTATATTAAATCTTAGTTATGAATCTGTTCTTTTCCCTAAAAATAGTTTAGCTTGGCTATCAGAAGATCTTAAAACATCACTAAATTATGGATT
>JAFDIG010000202.1 GCA_019308145.1 Deltaproteobacteria bacterium
TACTATATCTTTTTCTATCTTTTTTGAAGGCAGATACCCTTTTTTTAATACAATAAAAGCCTTAATAATATTTCCTGCGATTTCGTCAGGTTTTCCGATTACTCCTGCATCAGCAACAGCAGGATGAGATTTTAATGTTGCCTCAAGTTCTGCAGGACCTATCTTTGTGCCTGCTACATTGATTATCTCATCATCCCTTCCCTGAAAGAAAAAATAACCATCTTCATCCATATAGGCTATATCACCAGTGATAAACCATAGCTTTTTTTTGAAATATTTTTTATATCGTTCCTCATTTCCCCAGATTCCTGTTAATATATTTGGCCATCCTGGCTTTAAGGCTAAATAGCCAAGAGTATTTTCTGGAAGCTCTTTTCCATTTTCATCAACTATTGCTGCATATATACCAGGGAAAGGTTTTCCAATAGAACCTGGTTTTATTCTCATTGAAGGGAAGTTCATTATAGTGATCATTCCTGTTTCTGCCATCCACCACGTGTCATGTATAGGTATATTATATCTATATTTACTCCAATATATAAGATCAGGCTCAAGGAATTCACCAACAGTCAGTATATGCCTAAGAGTTGAAAGATTTACATTCTTGAAAGCCTTTTCACCCTCTTTTTGGATAAGTCTAAAAACGGTTGGAGCAGTATACCAAACTGTAATCTTATATTTTTCAATAGCTTGATGCCATTTTAGGGCATTGAACCTTCCTGCCTGGATAAAGTTGTTAGTTCCACATATCCAAGGGGTATATGCACCATAAACGAGTCCTGCTATCCAACTCGGATCAGCTGTAGTCCATAAAGTATCATTTTTTCTTAAATCCAGCCCCCATTTTCCTGTAATAAGATAACCTTTCATATCACGGTGCGCATGTACAACTCCTTTGGGTATGCCCGTTGAGCCAGCAGTGTAGATAATATAAAGAGGATGGTTTATATCAACCCATTCAGGTTCAAGCTCATAAGAAGCAGCTGCCATTTCTTTTTCCCAACTTAACTCATTACTTTTAAGTTTTTTTGGGTTACTATCTACTATAATAACCCATTTGAGTTCTGGAAGTTCATCAAAAGGTATTCGTTTTATTAAAGATGAGTTGGTAACAACAACCTTTGCGCCACTATCATAAAGCCTAAAATGTAGAGCCTTTTCCATTAAGCCTTCAAATAATGAACCAAATATAGCACCAATACGAGCGCTGCCAGCAATAGTGATATAAAGCTCAGGGGATCTTGGTAAAAAAGTAAAAACTCTATCCCCTTTTTTTATCCCTAATTTTTTTAACACGTTCCCAAATTTTGACGAAAGATCTTTCATCTGATGATATGTTATTCGTTCTTTTCTATCATCTGAATCAAAGATAAGGGCAAATCTATTGGCAAATTTAGGATCTTCAGCATGGCGGTCTATGGCCTCATAGATAATGTTTATCTTTCCTGTTCTATTCCAACTGAATTCCTTATTTAATTTTTCCCAAGAAAAACTCCTATATTGTTCAGTATAATTATAAAGATTTGCGTATCTATTATGAGGTTCAATACTTTTATCAATCATATGGCTTTTTATCTAAAGGGTGGGGTCATGCATTGGCTTAAGGGAATAGTGCATACGTGTTATATGGTTATATGATTTCCAATAATTCTTATGGATTTCTCTTACTTGGTTGATTACTAAATTCATCTTTTGGAAAGCTTTGTTTTCCTTTTCTTCCATTTTTTGATGATCACATATGGTTTGGTTATCAAGCTCATAAAGGATAGCTTTAACTGATTCTCTTACTCCTCTTGGATAATATCCGCCTTCCAATACTAAAACCATCCTTCCTTCACAAATTTTTTTTGCCTTATCATATAGAAGTTTTGTTAGTCGAGCAAATCCAGGTTCTGTCATCTTCATTCCACCTAAAGGGTCTTCTATATGTGTATCAAAACCAGCAGAGATTAAAATCAATTGTGGTGAGAATTCATCTATAACAGGCAAGAGGAGATGACGAAAGAGACAGCCATAATCTGCATCATCTTTATTTCTCGATATAGGGACATTTATTGTAAAACCCTCCCCAGGACCTTCTCCTTTTTCATAAAAATCACCGGTCCCTGGAAAAAATGGAAATTGATGTATAGAAAAATAGAGGATAGAAGGGTCCTTATAAAATGTATGCTGAGTTCCATTTCCATGATGTACATCCCAGTCTACGATTAATATCCTTTCAAGACCTAATTTTTCCTTTGCAAACTTTGCTCCTACAGCTATATTGTTAAAAAAACAAAATCCCATTGCTTTATTTCTCTCGGCATGGTGTCCTGGGGGCCTAACAAGAGCAAAAGCTGGAAAATTTTTTCTTTTCATTACAAAGGAAATGGCTTCTAAAACTCCACCAACAGCAAGAAAAGCTGCTTCATATGACTTGGGAGATGTTACAGTGTCAGGCGCAAATATTCTTCTTGGCAACCCAGCTGTTTTTAAGATTCTGTCAATGTGGATGGGTGAGTGAACCATTTCAACTTCTTCAATACTAGCAGCACGAGCTGGAATTAAAGTATAAAGATGCTTTATCTCTTCTTTTTCAAGCATTTCATAAACCGCTCTTAATCTTTGAGGATTTTCTACATGCAAGGGGCCTGTCTCGTGTGCTAAATACCTTATATCTCTTACTATTCCAATCATGAATTAAAGGTTTTTCTCCTATTTATTTTATTGTACAATATCTCAAAAAATTAAAAAAAATACAAGGATAGATTATTCAAACAAAGTAGATTGATATATTTCACGTGCCTCAAAATAAAAAAGGGGGAAATATCCCCCTTTTAGTTAGCCCTCGGTTGGTATTCTGTTGGCAATAAGATCATCAATAACAGATGGGTCAGCAAGTGTTGAGGTATCACCTAATGTCTTTACGTCTCCAGCAGCAATTTTCTTTAGTATTCTTCTCATGATTTTTCCTGAACGGGTTTTTGGAAGTCCATCAGCAAACTGAATGATTTCTGGAGTAGCAATAGGACCTATTTGTGAGCGTACCCATTGAACAAGCTCTTTTTTCAACTCATCGCTCTTTTCAACACCTGCGTTAAGAGTAACAAAAGCATATATAGATTGCCCTTTGATTTTATGTGGATATCCTACAACCGCAGCTTCAGCAACCTTTTCGTGTGCAACCAGTGCACTTTCAATTTCTGCTGTGCCAAGTCTGTGACCAGAGACATTGATTACATCATCAATTCTGCCAAAAATCCAGAAATAACCATCTTCATCTCTTTTTGCGCCATCACCAGAGAAATAATAACCAGGGAATTGAGTAAAATAGGTATCCTTAAATCTTTCAGGATCACCAAACACTGTTCTCATCAAGCCAGGCCATGGTGCTTTTAAGCAAAGGGCTCCTTCCTGATTAGGTGTAGTAATCTCTTTACCAGTATCAACATCCAATATTACAGGCTGAACACCAAAGAATGGGTAAGCCACTGAACCAGCTTTTATGGGCATACAGGGGAGAGGAGTAATAAGAGCACCACCAGTTTCGGTTTGCCACCATGTATCAACGATTGGGCACCATTCTCTACCGATTGTTTTATAATACCAGAGCCATGCTTCAGGATTTAGAGGTTCGCCAACAGAACCAAGAAGCTTAAGACTGCTTACATCATGCATAGTTGCATACTTATCGCCTTGTCTGGCAATTGCTCTAATGGCAGTTGGAGCAGTATAAAACTTATCAACTTTATATTTTTCTACAATTGCCCAAAAACGGTCATATGCTGGATAGCTTGGAACACCTTCAAACTGAACAGAAGTAAATCCATTACAAAGAGGACCATAGACAATATAGCTATGTCCTGTTACCCAACCAATATCTGCGGTACACCAAAACGTTTCTTCCTCTTTTATGTCAAATATATACTTTGTTGTCATTGCTACATAAACAAGATATCCACCAGTTGTATGGAGCACACCTTTTGGTTTGCCAGTGGAACCACTTGTATAAAGGATAAATAAAGGATCCTCTGCATCCATCCATTCAGGTTCACATACAGGTTTTATATCTGGTGCATTCATCTCTTCGTGATACCAAAAATCCCTGCCATCAACCATATTGATCTCATTATTGGTCCTTTTGACAACTATAACCTTTTCGACTGTTGGGCATTCCTTTAATGCCTCATCTGCATTTTCTTTAAGAGGTGTTATCTTTTGTCCCCTAAAGCTACCATCAGAAACGACTAAAAGTTTAGCCTTGCAGTCCTTAATTCTATCTCTTAAGGATTCAGCACTAAAGCCTCCAAATACAACACTATGAATTGCACCAATGCGTGCGCACGCAAGCATAGCAATAGGAAGCTCAGGTATCATTGGAAGATAAATCGTAACCCTATCACCTTTTTTAACTCCATGTTTTTTCAACACATTTGCAAATTTACAAACCTCATTATAGAGATCAAGATATGTTAAAGTTCTGCTTTCATCAGGAGAATCTCCTTCCCAAATAATAGCTGCTTTGTTTTTACGCCATGTCTTGATGTGTCTATCAAGACAATTGTAAGCAACATTTAACTTTCCTCCAATAAACCATTGTATCTTGGCATTTGGAAAATCATGTTCCTGAACCTTATCCCATTTTTTAAACCACTCCAC
>JAFDIG010000203.1 GCA_019308145.1 Deltaproteobacteria bacterium
AAGCGGGGTTTTTTATTATATTAATACATTCCTCCCATTCCTCCTGGAGGCATTGCTGGGGTTTGTGGCTTTTCTTCTGGTATCTCAGCAACAAGTGCCTCGGTTGTAACCATCAATGATGCAACAGAAGCAGCATTTTGCAGTGCTATCCTTACTACCTTGGTAGGATCAATTATCCCTGCTTCCATTAAATCGGTATATTCATCTTTTCTTGCATCATAACCAAAACTACCTTTTCCATTCTTAACCCTTTCAACAACAACTGATCCCTCTTGTCCTGCATTATTAGCAATCTGACGAATTGGTTCCTCTAAAGCCCTCTTTAGAATATTAACACCTATTTGTTGATCACCTTCTAACTTAAGTTCATCGAGCACCTTCATTGCTCTTATATATGCAACACCACCACCAGGAACAATTCCTTCTTCAACTGCTGCCTTGGTAGCATTTAAGGCATCCTCTACCCTTGCTTTTTTCTCTTTCATCTCTGCCTCAGTTGCTGCACCAACATTTATAACTGCTACACCTCCAACAAGCTTGGCAAGTCTCTCTTGCAATTTTTCTCTATCATAATCAGATGTTGTTTCCTCGATCTGAGTTCTTATCTGTTTTACTCTTCCTTCAATTTCTTCAGCAGATCCTGCCCCATCAACAATGGTTGTATTTTCTTTATCTATATTCACTCTTTTACAACGACCCAAATCCTCTAACCTAACATTCTCAAGTTTAATTCCTAAATCTTCAGATATCACCTTTCCACCAGTAAGAATAGCAATATCTTCTAACATCGCCTTTCTTCTATCACCAAAACCAGGGGCTTTTACTGCTGCGCATGAGAGTGTTCCTCTTAACTTATTAACTACCAAGGTTGCAAGAGCTTCACCTTCTACATCTTCGGCAATAATCAAAAGAGGTTTCCCAAGTTTAGCAATCTGCTCTAAAATTGGTAAAAGGTCTTTCATGGAACTAATCTTTTTCTCATAAATTAAAATATAAGGATCTTCAAGATTTACCTCCATTTTTTCAGGATTGGTTACAAAGTAAGGAGATAAATACCCTCTATCAAACTGCATACCTTCAACAACTTCAAGAGTGGTCTCCATAGATTTTGCTTCTTCAACAGTAATAACACCTTCTTTTCCTACCTTGCTCATTGCCTCAGCTATGATATTTCCTATCATCTCATCATTATTAGCAGAAATGGTTCCAACCTGTGAGATCTCCTTCTGATCCTTTGTGGGTTTGCTCATCTTTTCAAGCTCTTTTACAACCATCTCAACAGCCTTATCAATACCCCTTTTCAAATCCATAGGATTAGCACCTGCTGCAACCATCTTTGAACCTTCTCTATAGATAGCCTGTGCTAATACAGTCGCGGTAGTAGTTCCATCACCTGCAATATCACTGGTTTTACTAGCAACCTCTTTAACCATTTGAGCGCCCATATTTTCGAATTTGTCTTCAAGTTCAATCTCTTTAGCAACGGTTACCCCATCCTTAGTCACTGTTGGAGAACCAAAAGATTTTTCCAGTATTACATTCCTTCCTTTTGGGCCAAGGGTTACTCTAACAGCATCTGCTAAGGTATTTACCCCGTCAAGAATGGCCTGTCTTGCTATTTGATCAAATTTTATCTCTTTAGCCATTTATTTCTCTCCTCCTTAATTTTTTTATCTATTCAACGATACCTAAAATATCATCTTCCCTCATTATAAGATATTCCTCACCTTCTATCTTGATCTCAGTGCCTGCATACTTGCTGAAAAGCACCCTATCACCCTCTTTCACATCTAAAGGTTGAACCTTACCATCTTCCAGTTTCCTGCCGTTCCCAACTGCTATGATTTTACCTTCCTGTGGTTTCTCTTTAGCGGTGTCAGGGATTATAATCCCTCCAGCAGTTTTTTCTTCTTCTTCAAGTCTTTTTACAATTACTCTGTCCTGCAACGGTCTAATTTTCATAAGCACATCTCCTTTCTATATTTTTTTATTTAATATAAAATTTTTTTATTAAAAGAAGGTAAAAAGGGGAATTAGCACTCTCAACCTTTAGGTGCTATTAATATAATCATCTTTTTTAAAAATGCAAATATTTTTTCAAAAAATAAATCTTTTTTTGTGGCAAAAAATTTTTTATTTAGTATCTTTTTTGGGGACTAAGGATAGGATTCTTATACTTCACTATAAAATAATTAATCCTTATTGGAAAATGGAATAATTAAATATAGACTCGCTTTGTCAGCTTAAAAATAAAAGGAAAATTCGTTCTTTATAGTTTTATATCTTAATTTTCTTCATTATCTTTTTGATATCAATAAAAATCCTTGCTAAATAAATTTTTTTCTTTTAGTTTAATTACCACTTAATTCTTTCAATGCGAACTAATTATATTATTTGCTTATCTATGATAACTTATTTATAATGATATATTAATATCCAAGGAAAAGAGAGGAGCAAAAAACGAATAAAAAGAAAATAACTATTGTTATCCCTACAAAGAATGAAGAAGCAACTATAAGGGATATTATCAAAAGATGTAAACCTTATGGAGATGAAATCATCGTTGTAGATGGCCATTCAACTGATCGAACAAGAGAGATAGCAAAAGAGGAGAATGTAAAGGTTATACTTGACCACAAAAAGGGGAAAGGTGAGGCGTTACGTCATGCAATCAATTTTGTAACAGGAGATATTATAGTATTTATTGATGCTGATGGTTCACATGATCCTGATGATATTCCAAAACTTATTAAGCCTATTATTGAAGACAAAGCCGATCATGTTCATGGATCAAGACTATTAGGTGGTTCAAGTGAGCTTCATGGAGGTTTTGATGAGTGCTTTAGATTGATGGGAAGCTCTTTTATCACTGCTTGCATTAATTGGAGATTTAAGGTAAGGCTTTCAGAAAGTCAAAATGGCTTCAGAGCTATAAGAACAGATGTAATCAAACAGCTTGATCTTAAAGAGGATATAACAACTATAGAACAAGAAATGATAATAAAGAGCTTAAAAAAAGGTTTCAGAATATTAGAGGTTCCCTCTCACGAACAAAAAAGGGTTGCAGGCTATTCAAAGATCTCATTAAAAAAAGTATGGTTTAGGTATGTCTATTCTTTGATAAAGTATCTATTTTTATGAAAATACTTATCGTTAATCCTCCAACGTTAGACAAAAAAAGTTACATACGAGAAGGAAGGTGTACACAACCAAAAGGAGCATGGGGAACCTTATGGCCCCCAATATCATTAGCCTATATAGGGGCTTTGCTTGAAAAAAATAATCATAATGTAAGTATAATTGATTGTGCTGCTATCAATTTTGATATAGAAGAATTTTTAAGGCTTGTAGATAAGGAAAAACCAGATATAATATTTTTGTCAACTTCCACGCCAACTATCAATAGTGATCTTGTTCTTTTGAAGAGAATAAAGGGAAAAAATCCTTCCATTATTACAATAGCCTTTGGTACACATGTAACTTCTCTTGCTGATCTAATTTTAAAATCTTCTAATAATATTGATTTTATTATCCGTGGTGAACCAGAAAAAACCTCAGAAGAGCTTGTAAACAGTATCGAATCAAATGGATCTTTTGAAAAAGTTAAAGGTATAAGTTTTAGAGATGATTATGGCAAGATTATTCATAATCCTAATAGGGAATGGATAGAAAATCTTGATGACCTCCCCTTTCCAGCCTGGCATCTCATTGATATATCAAGATATAAACTTCCATATATAGGATCACCTTTTTTAATGGTTACACCTCATAGAGGATGCCCTTATAATTGCACATTTTGTACTGCACAGACATATTATGGCTCAAAAATAAGAATTAGAAGTGTACAAAATGTTATATCAGAATTATGGTATCTAAAAAATAGATTTAATATTGATCATATATTTTTTTGGTCTGATACCTTTACTGGAAACAAAAAATTTGTTAAAGATCTTTGCAAAGCCATTATTGATGAAAAATTGTCAATCCATTGGACGTGCAACAGCCGTATTGATACCGTAGATATTGAACTTCTTCAAATAATGAAAAAAGCAGGATGCTTTATGATAAGTTATGGAATTGAGTCAGCAGATCCTTCTATCCTTAGCTCTTGTGGTAAAAAAACAACACCTGAAAAGGCTAAAGAAGCAGTTAGGTTGACAAAAAAGGCTGGTATTATGACAGTTGGACACTTTATACTTGGTCTTCCAGGGGAAACAGAAAAAAGTGCTAATAAATCTATAATGTTTGCAAAAAGTATTGGTTTAGACTTTGCACAATTCTATTTTGCAGTACCTTTTCCAGGAAGTAGACTCTATCAAACGGCAGTTAAAGAGGGATGGATAGAAAAGGGTGATTTTTCTTCATTTGAACAGGATTCCTGTATCATGAACCTTCCAACCATAACAAAGAATAAACTTGAATCTTTAAGAAAAAAGGCTTATAAAGAGTTTTATTTAAGACCATCTATTATACCATGGGGGATAAAACATATAAGATTTAATCATATTATTGAATCAATAAAGATTGCATTAAATTTTATAAAATGGTCAAAAGGGGAAAAAAAGATGTGAAAAAAGGAATTATTTTAGGTATATGGGATGGACATGATTCAGGGGCAGCTATTTTAGATGGAG
>JAFDIG010000204.1 GCA_019308145.1 Deltaproteobacteria bacterium
GAGAAAAGAAGGCTTTTAGAAAAAGAATATGAGAAAACAAAGGAATTTAAAGAAGATATTGAAAAAAAGAAGAAAAGCATTGAAGAAGATTGGAAAAACTGGCTTAATAAACATCAATTTCCATCAACAATCACACCTATTACTGTGCTTGACATATTTTCTCGTATTGCTGCAATTCGTGAAAAAATGGAAAAGATTTCAGATTTAGGGCTAAGAGTAAATCAAATGGAGAGGACTATAAAAGAGTTTAAAGAAAAATTGAATAAGCTTTTATTTTCCTTAGATAGAGATATCCCTTTAGATAGAGAGATATCTATAACAGTTGATTTATTATCAAAAGAGCTTGCCGAAGCCAAAAGCGCTTTGCAAAAGAAGAACGATATTGAGTCTCAAGTAAAGAGAGAAGAGATAAAATTAAAACAACTTAATTTAAACCTTGAAAAGATAAGATCAGAAAAGAAAGTACTTTTAGATGAGGGAAATGCAATAGATGTAGATGAATTTTATTTAAAAGCAAGGATTTTTGAAAAAAGGAAAAATTTTATTGAAGATATTAAATTGCATAAAAAGCAGATTCAGAAAATAGCAGGAATAGGGGAGGCATATGATAATTTTATAAGCCAATTAGAGAAAAGTGATCCACAAAAGCTAAATAATGAAAAAGAAAAAATAGAGAATAGGATAAAAGAGATAGATTTATCACTTGAGGAATTGATGAAAACCGATGGAGAATATAAAGCAAAAATCGATGATCTTGAAAAGAGAGAAGAGATATCTAAGATGAGATTAGAAGAAAATAGGTTAATAGAAAAAATTAAAGAAGAGGCAAAAAAATGGGCAGTTTATACGATCGCATTAAGGATTTTAGAAAAGGCAAAACAAAGATATGAAAAAGAGAGGCAGCCTGCTGTGATAAAGCAAAGCCAACTCTTTTTTAAGAAGATTACACTTGGCAATTATAAACAGATATTCTCTCCTTTAGAAGGGAATTATATTGAAGTTATAGGGAAAAATGATGAGAGGAAAATGATAACCCAATTAAGTCGTGGTACAGCAGAACAGCTTTATCTTGCATTAAGATTTGGGCTTATAAGGGAGTTTAGTGAACATTCAGGAGTAAACTTACCAATAATAATGGATGATATCTTTGTAAACTTTGATAATCACAGACTAAAGGCTGCTATAAGCACTATTAAAGAATTATCTGATACACATCAAATTCTTTTTTTTACATGCCATCCAGAAATATCCAATCTGATTAGATCATCAATAAAAGAGACAGAGGTGATCTCTTTAAGTTAATAGGAAGGAGCTTTTATGTTTCCAGGTAAGTTACACTATCCTCATATTTTTACCCCAATAAAGATAGGTCAAATAACCGCAAAAAACCGCATAAAATATGCTGCTACAGAAACAAATTTCAATACAAGAGATGGATTTGTTACTGATAAGGAGGTTTATTATCTTGAAGCACAGGCAAAAGGGGGGGCAGGTATTGTAACAACACAAGGTGCTTATGTTGATGAAAGAGGAGAAGGGAAGGGTTTTATGGGAATGATGGGGATAAGTAATGATAAATTTATCCCTGGGCTATCGAGGATTGCTGATGTAATCCGTAAACATGATGCTTTAGCTGCAATACAGCTTCTCCATTGTGGTCGTGAAGGAGGGATTGAGCTTGATTACAGCATAGGACCATCAGCCGTACCCCAAAAACTCCATTACTTTAAGCCTATGAGAGCTATGGGTATTGATGAGATAAAGATAGCAATTGACGAACATATTGAAGCAGCTAAAAGGGCAAAAAAAGCAGGCTTTGATATCATAGAACTTTCAGGCATTGTAGGATATCTTATATCATGTTTTATATCTAAATATACAAATAAACGAGATGATGAATATGGCGGTAGCTTAAAAAACCGTTGTCGTTTTATGGTTGAGATAATATCAGGAATTAAAGATGTTATTGGTGATGACATGGCATTAGGGATAAGGCTCTGTGCTGATGAATTATTAGATGATAGAGGAGGCAATTCAAGAGAAGAGAGCATTGAAACCTTTTATATAGCTCAGGAAGCTGGAGTTGATTATGTTTCTGTAACTGTTGGCTGGCATGAATCCCCTTATTCTGTTATCACAAGAGATATCAAAATGGGGTATTGGCTTTTTTTAGCAAAAGAGGTGAAAAAAAGAGTAAAAATTCCTGTTAGCATGGCATTTAGGCTCTTTAAACCAGAG
This sequence comes from Deltaproteobacteria bacterium, assembly GCA_019308145.1. Classification (GTDB taxonomy): domain Bacteria; phylum Desulfobacterota; class JAFDIG01; order JAFDIG01; family JAFDIG01; genus JAFDIG01. The sequence continues at coordinate 2,239 of JAFDIG010000204.1, forward strand.
GTTGCTGAAGAAGCGCTTATAAAAAATGAAATAGATATTTGGGAGATGTGCAGACCCATGATCGCAGACCCATATTTACCTAACAAGATACTTAAAGGTGATGAAGAAGATATTATCCCTTGTATTGCTTGTAATCTATGTTTTTTAAGGCTTTACGGAGATCAGCCAATACAATGCACGGTAAGGCCTAATCTTGGACATGAAGGAGAAAAGGATTGGGGTTTTCCTTCATTTTATCCAAAAAAAGATGGAAAAAAGATTGCCGTTATAGGGGGCGGAGTTGCTGGCATGATGGCTGCATCTGTTTCTGCTGAACTTGGAAATAAGGTTACGCTTTTTGAAAAGGAAAAATTATTAGGTGGTGCTTTTCTTATTGCTTCTAATGCTCCTTATGGCGATGAAGAATTTAAGAGGTTTATAAATTATCTTGAGAATAGATTAAAGAAAAGCGGGGCAACTTTAAAATTAGGAGTAGAAGCAGCACCGCAAATGGTCAAAGAGTTTGACAGAGTGATCATAGCAACAGGGGCAAGATTTGTATATCCAATGATTCCTAACATTGAGTTACTCAAGCTTGTATCACCCCCTGAAATCATGACAGGTCAAATAAAACCTAAAGAGAAGGTGATAATTATTGGAGGTGATGGAATAGGGTTAACAGTAGCTCGTTATTTAGGCTGGCACAATGTTTCAGAGGTTTATATTATAGAGGAAAATAGCCGTATAGGAAAAGATGTAAATCCATTTTATCTTTGGCCAATTATAAAAAGTTTAAAAGAGACAAATGTAAATATTTTGAACAGTTCAAAGATATTAGAAATAGAAAAAGATAAAATTATAGTCAAAAGAAAAAATGAGATTATTGAGGTTCCTGCAGAATATATAGTTTATACACAAAGAAAAAAGGATGAGCTTTGGGATGAGATAATCAAGGAGATTAAACCTAAAAGCTACGAGATCATAGGTGATGCAATCCATCCGAGAAGAGCTCATAATGCAATAAGGGATGGATTTTTAGCAGGCATAGGAAAAGGTATACAGCCAGTAGCAATGGTTCCTTTAATAGATGAAGATGTATGCACTGGATGTGGGATTTGTATTGATAAATGCCCACCACAAGCAATTACACTAAAAGAGGGAAAAGCAAAGATCGTGGTTCGTTTTTGTGAGGAGTGCGGTATATGTGTAAGGGAATGCAAAGAAGGTGCGATTAAACTTCCATGGTGATTATTCTATTTTGAGTAATAAAACAGCTATATTTCTACTAAATATTTTTCAAAATCAACAACAACATACTTTTTTCCTTTTTGTTTAACAGTATGTCCTTCATCCTCTAAAAGTTTTTTCTGAGCATCCACACCACCAGGATATTTTTCATTTATAACCCCACCTGCTTTTAAGGTTCTCCAGTAAGGGGTTATATTTTTATCCCCTTTGTTTGCTCTTTCTTCTGCAGCATTAGCTGCTATTAATGCAAAGATTCCTGTGGTTATAGGGCAGCCAATTGTTGCACCATGTTTCTTAGCAAGGATTTCACGTATCTGATTTATTGTGATAAGTTTTCCTTTTGGAACCATTTTCATGATCTCATCAACTTCTATTGGAGCAGGGATAACAACCGTTCCTTTACCCCATTTTTTCTCTAATTTTCCTTTGATTTCCTCAACCTTTGGCAGATCCTTGCTATCCTCAAGTTTTTCCTGCCAGGTTTTTTTTCTTTTTGATTTATTACCCATTTTATTACTCCCATTTAAAATTGTTTTTTTATTTTTATTACCATTATTGATTGTTTTTGTAAACTTTTAGATCTTTAGTACTTCTCATCTTGACTTTTTATTTTTATTTACTTAATATTATTTTATGATACTAAAAGGTAATAATTTTGGGCAAGCAAAAAGGAATTAAAACTATACGTAAGGGGTTCTTCTGAAATGATGACTCTCGAGAAGACCATAAGATATTTAAAAATAAGGAAATCTACTCTTTATAAAATTCCAGGAAAAGGTAAAATCCCTTTTAGGCGATATTTAAACAAACAAGGGAAAAAGCCGGGGTAAAGAACTTATTTAAGCACAAAAGAGATATAAGTAATAAAAAAGTATATCTGAACAGTTCGGAGATGAAGGAGTTAAGTGAAATTTTGTTTGGTGCATTGAAGTCCAAAAAATAGGAACAGGAGGTCCCAAATGAAAAGTATAGCAACAGTCAATTTTAAAGGTGGCGTTGGGAAGACAACTATTACTTGGGTTCTTGCCAAATATGCTGCCGAGAAAAAAGGGAAAAGAGTTTTAGTTGTAGACACAGATGCTCAGATGAGTCTTACACTTGCTGTCCAGCTACAAGAAAGTGGTGCTATGTATGGTGAGTTTG
>JAFDIG010000205.1 GCA_019308145.1 Deltaproteobacteria bacterium
AATTCTAAATAATTTTTTCATAACAAAAAGCTTGTAAGCTCAGATTTTATACCCTACCAATCAAAGTTTTCTATTATATATTATAGTGGGATCTAAAATTTCACCCTACAAATTTCATCCTCCTTTATACCGAGACATAGGTCTTATGGTTTCATTTTGAAATCTCATTAAGGCAAGTTTTTATCTCCTTTAGTTCATCCCTTGTTATATCCCAGATCTTAGCAGCAATCTCATCTATCTCATTTTCTATCTCATGTAACTTTGATAAATTCCCTTCCCTTGCCAGCTCATGCGCCCTTTCTGACAGGATAGCAAGACTCATGTGATACGAATCCTTTGGATTGAATTTGGGAATGCGAATGTTCTCAAGGACATGAGGTGATCCCATACTTTTTCCACCTTCCTGAGAATATGAAGTAGCAGCGAACTGGAAAGGTAATGAATTTATCATCGCACATAAGTAAAAAGCTTCGTCTTTATTTTCAAGACTAACCAGAGTTACAGTCTCTTGTGGTATAATAGGTTTATTATTTTTTTGTGTAATTACAGAAGATGCAATAGTTGAAATTCTTGTCCACGCCACCTTATACGGTGCAAAGGTGTATTCACCTACGGCAAACATTGTATAAAATGGAGCGCCTTTTTGTATCATATCCCTTACGCCTCTTGATTTTCTTTCCCTTAATATCTTCTCAAACCTCTTCAGATATAGATAGGTTTTGGGGTAGTTTGCTTTCATCTCATACTCATCTATACCTCTTCTTTTTTTTGGATCTTGAACCATTATTATCCAAGCCTTTGGCTCTGCAAGCCATCTTTTTACATCCCTTCCTCTAAGTAATGGATATAAGAGGTCAGACTCAATTGCTGCCTGAATACTTTCTACCTTTTTCTTTTGTCCTTCTGTTATGTTTGATATTATAACCAATCCATCAGCCCTTTTATCTATGATATCGACCCAATAAATAGAATTGATACCACCAGAATAACAACCAGCATGAGCAACATAATCTGATTGACCTAACACCTTCTTTATCGCATTTAGCGCTTTTTTTCTCCCTGTTATCCATGGGGAGGTTATATCATTTTCATTTACTGGCTCTGCAACAAATTGTTTTCTATCAGTCATAGCAAGTGCTTCATCAAGGCTTGCTTCTAAAGGGAATGTTTTTCCTATGGCACTTTTTTTCCAATACGTATAAGGAACAGGATAAGTTGTTTTTCTTCCCTTTTGTATAATCACTACGCTTGTTCTATTTGATGCCCCTTCAAATGGATTTAGTTCAGATAAATCATCTACATGGATTACCTTAATAGGCAAACCTTTTTCACCAAGTTTAAATCTTCTAAATCCTTGACCAGAACCAGCGGTTTTAAAAACCGATTGGGTTATCAAAAAACCTAATTTTCCACCTTTTTTAAGATATTTATCCATTGAAACAAATGTCATTATCATTGATATATCTTTTTTGCCTTTTCCCAAAATTGTATCCATACCACCATGGGGAAAGAGTCCATAATTTTCCCAAAGTTTTTTTGTATCTAAACGATAGTTTTCAGGCAGATGTTCCCAGTTGATCCATGGGGGATTGCCAGCAATATAATCAAATTCACCAACAAAAAGAGGAGCAAATGCATTCTTTATGATCCTTGCCCATATGCCATTTACCCCTTGTTTTTCTAAATTTAGGAGTTTTTCATATAATTGATAGATGATATCAATATCATTTCTATCTTGTTCCATATTTAGTGGAAGTTTATAAGTAAGTTTCTCCTTAAACTGTTTTTCATCAAGATCTAAATTAACTGCTTCCTCAAGAAAATTTGATAAGAGATCCACATAATTTGCTTTAACAAGGCTTTTAGGGAAGGAAAAAGGACCAACTGCTGTATTGAATTTAACAATCCCTTTGCCAAATAGATCCTCTCCCTCCTGGGGGGTCATGATAGAATCAGATATATAGACAGGGATGTTTATCTCCCCATTTTTAAATTGAAGAAGTTCACCAAGGGCTAAAAGGTAATTTACTCTTGATGAGATCACGGCAAGCGGGTTTAAGTCAAAACCAACAACATTATTTAGTATTTTCTCTAAAAGTATTGATTCATTTATGGCATTTTTCCATCCATATTCTTTCATTTTTTTTATTGCCATTACCAGAAATGTCCCAGAGCCACATGCAGGGTCTAATATTCGTTTATCTGGGTCTCCTTCAAATTTCCCTGCTTCAAGCATATTTAAAAGCCTTTCTGCTAACCAATCTGGCGTATAATATTCTCCTAAATTGTGTCTTAATTTTTTTGGCATAATCTGCTGATATATCTTTTTTAAAAGGTCTTTTGTTGTATCAGGGTCTATATCAAGGGTTACTAATGAATAATTTGCAAGTGCATTGATAAGAGATTTAAAGGCATTAAATAGTTCCTCATTCCAAATATCAAGATACCAGCTAAAGAAGTTCCCCTCAATAAAATTGGAGATTCCTAACTCTTTAAATATTCCTCCTTGTTCTATCTTTGTTAAATATGATTTGAGATCATCCATATTAAGATTTATAGCTTGTTTAAGGTCTGTTCCAAATTTAGGCATCGTATAATAATGAACAATCTGGACTGCAAGGAGTTTAATAAAAGCAGTATAGTATGTATGAAGGCAAAAAAAGAAATCAAAAGGATGAAGACTTTCTTCTGAAATCCCAAAATTTTTTGCAAATGCTACTATGTTTATTTTAGATGCTTCTTCGTAATCGCTAACTTCACTAAAGTGCAAACGCCACTGTTCATACAAGGTTTTTACCTTTTGGTTTGTTGTTGCTCTTATAGCATTAAAAAGCGTATTTATCATTTTTCTTGAGACATATCTGTTTTCACCAAAATCCTCAACAAGATTTTCAGGAATAAGCGCTTTTTCTGTTGAAAGGGATGATAAAAGCTTTAAGAAACGATTGGTAGAATAACCATCAACCCTTAAAGGGGGATCAATATACCATATTTTATTTTTCCATCTTACAAATATAAAAAAGGTGCCATCAAGCACAACCCCAGCAACTCTTTCAGGTTTATGTCTTTCAACCTTTACAAGCTCTTCCATATAAGCCTTTACCTGTTCAATGGCGTGTATATTTGTTCTATAACTGTTTTTATCTTTCAATGATCCTGGTGGTTCATACTCAATAATAAGGCGATTATATACAGCATCTGCTCTACCATTTATCAGTGTATACTCTTCCCTTAAGTGGAGATTTAATTTTGCTTTTTCTGCAAAATCATTAATTAAGGAAGTAATCTTTGTTCTAAATTCTGCTTCATTATGGGAGATATTAGAAGCTTTTCTGATCTCTTTTGCAAGGATTGGAGCAAAAAAATTTATCTCTTTTTCAATCTCTCTCATATTAAAATTCCTGTTGTCTGAAGGCTGGTTTAGGAAAGATTATCTTTATAGGTTGTCTATAAACAGCATGAGATAAAAGAAGCTCACCTTTAGAAAATCTTGTTATATTTGATTTGATATCCTGATCCAAAAATCTATAATCTGGCATAAGCACTTCAGATGATCCACTCCTGCCGATAATTTTTGTTGCACAGTTTCCTGTTACCCTTGAATGAACTGCGCTCATAAACTGCTGAGCAGAGATAAGTATTACCCCTAATGATCTGCCTCTTTCAGCGATCTCAAGAACCAGTTCTGTTAAAGGTGAAGGCCTTGGACCACTCGGAGCATATTTATTAAGCTCGTCTACAAAAAATATCACCTTTTCTGGTATTGGTTCATCCCTTCCTTCAGGTGGGTCAGACTTTAATGAATATACTGATTTTAAAAGGTCCCCAAAAACCAGCATCTGCTCATGTTCCATAAGTCTTGCAATATCAACCACATAAATATGGCCTCCCTTGATATCCATGATCATATCTGTTAAAGATTTCTCACTTGTTGCCCTGCTATCAACAAATATTCCTGATTGGCTTGTCTTTACCATTCTTCGCATATGCCTTCTAAATACACCAATAGAAGAACCCCTTATCCCTCTCCACTCCTTTACAGCTGAATGTTTCTGAGGATCAAAAAGTGGTTTCCCACTTAAAAGGTTTGACCAGCTATAAACATCTTTAAAGTCAGGTTCATTATTTCTGATTCCCTCTTTTATTTCACTTATAATAGACTCAAGAGTGAAGTAGGCATCTGGTATCTGAGCAAAGAGAAGATCAAGTTTATCAGCAGTGGTCTCTAAGTCATAAGCATAGATATGATAAAAACTTGGCTCTAAAAAGCTGTTTGGCCTTCCGATACTTCTTCCCCTTGGTAAATAATAATGGACCTTGTCAGAGTCAAATGGTTCAGGCTTTATTCCAAGGGTTTCCCACATCTCCATCTCGTTAACTGTGAAGCTCTTTTCCCTTTTTTGGTCAATCTGTAGAAGATCACCATGTTTGACATTGAGTAAAATAACAGCGAGTTTCTCCTTCTCATCTTCGGGTGTGGTTTGAAGTATAGATTGTATAAGAAACATTGCATAAGATGTTTTAGTAGCAAGACCGCTTATACCTGATATATTTACATGAGCTGATTCAGGCCCTAAAACATATCGCCTATCAATATAGGCAAC
>JAFDIG010000006.1 GCA_019308145.1 Deltaproteobacteria bacterium
AGGAGATGAAGTAGAGATAGTTGGGATAAGGGAGACGCAGAAGACAGTAGCAACTGGGGTAGAGATGTTTCGCAAGATTTTAGATGAAGGAAGAGCAGGAGACAACATAGGGGTATTATTAAGAGGTATAAAGAGGACAGAAGTAGAGAGAGGCCAGGTATTAGCGGCACCAGGGTCGATCACCCCTCACAGGAAATTCAAAGCAGAGACATATATATTAACAAAAGAGGAAGGTGGAAGGCATACACCATTTTTCAATGGATATAGGCCGCAGTTTTATTTTAGGACAACTGATGTAACAGGGGTAGTAACCTTACCAGAAGGTATAGAGATGGTAATGCCAGGGGATAATGTGCAATTATCAGTAGAACTTATAACCCCTATTGCTATGGAGCAGGAGTTAAGATTTGCTATCAGGGAAGGTGGTAAAACAGTAGGAGCTGGCGTGGTTAGTGAGATTATAGAATAAAAAAATTAGTTATAATTGCAAGAAAGATTGCATTTGACTTAATAAAAAGGGTTAAGCCTTTGGTTTAGATGATCAAAATTTTTAAAAATTGGAATAATTGAGTTAAAAAGATGTTTTAAAAAAATTTTGATCATAGTATAATAAAGGTTTTGATATGAAGGACGAATTTAGTATTACGAGCCAAAAAATAAGGGTATCTTTAAAAGCATATGATCATAGGATTTTAGATAAATCTGCAGAGGAGATAGTAGAAGCTGTTAAAAGAACAGGAGCAAAGGTAGCTGGACCGATACCATTGCCTACTCGGATAAATAGGTTTTGTGTATTGAGATCTCCTCATGTTGATAAAAAGTCAAGAGAGCATTTTGAGATAAGAACACATAAGAGGTTAATCGATATTCTTGAACCAAATCAGCAAACAGTGGATGCTCTCATGAAACTGGATCTTGCTGCAGGAGTGGATGTGGAAATAAAGTTATAATCTAATTAACCTAATACGTTTTGAAAAATGGACCAATTAGGTTTCGGCTGAGCTTATCAGCCAGAAAATAAAACGGAAAATTCCTTATTTATTTATAGTCTTAATCGCCATGATTGATTAATTTTGTAAATTTTTAAAAGAGATATTTTATTTTTAATTAGCAATCATTTGTAATTTATTTTTAGTGAGAATTAATTAGAGGATGGGATATGGTGTTGGGAATTATAGGACGCAAGCTTGGTATGACACAGATTTTTCAAGATGATGGTACATTAATACCTGTTACTGTGGTAGAAGCAGGTCCTTGTCCTATCATCCAAAAAAAGATCAAAGAAAAAGATGGATACAATGCTTTACAACTTGGTTTTATGAAAAAGAAAGAAAGTAAGACAAATAAGCCTCTCTTAGGCCATTTTAAAAAGGCAGGGAAGGGTGCTTATTATTATCTAAAAGAGTTTAGGGTTGATAATGTTGATGATTTTGAAGTTGGGAAAGAGATTACTATTGATATCTTTAAACCAGGTGACTATGTAGATGTAACTGGCACAAGTAAAGGCAGAGGCTTTACTGGAGTTATGAAACGTTATGGGTTTAAGGGGGCTAAGGCCTCACATGGTACCCATGAATATTTCCGCCATGGTGGCTCTATTGGAGCAGCTGCCTATCCTGCTCATGTTTTTAAAGGTCAAAAAATGCCAGGCCATATGGGAAATGCAAAGGTTACAGTGCTGAATTTAAAGGTTATAGATGTTAGACCTGAGAAAAATCTTATTATTGTTAAAGGAGCAATACCAGGTCATATAAATGGAATAGTAACGTTAACCCCTACTAGTAGGAAGAAGAGAGCAACAGCAAAGGGATAGAATATTGAGGTTTAAGATATGGCAACGGCAGAAGTGATTAACATAAACAATGAAAAGGTAAGTGAGATTGAGCTAAATGATTTTGTCTTTAATGGAGAGGTAAAAAAGCATCTATTTTACGAAATAGTCAAGATGCAATTAGCTAATAGACGTGGTGGCAATGCTTCAACAAAAGGACGTTCTTTAGTAAGAGGAGGTGGGGCTAAGCCGTGGCGTCAGAAAGGAACAGGTAGAGCAAGGGCTGGAACAATTAGATCCCCTTTATGGAGAGGTGGTGGTGTAGTTTTTGGACCAAAGCCAAGAGATTACAGTTACAGGCTTCCAAAGAAGATGAGAAAATCAGCACTCCGTTCTGCTCTTTCCTTGAAATTTAAAGAAGGAAAATTAAAGATTTTAAACTCATTTGAATTGAGTGAGATTAAGACAAAAAGTTTTTTAAAGGTTATGGATAATCTTAACTTAAAAAATGTCTTAATAGTTACTGATAATAAAAATGAAAATCTTGAAAAATCTGCAAGAAATGTCCCTCATGTGAGAGTTTTAAGACAAGAGGGATTAAATGTATATGATATACTTAGGTTTGATAATCTTTTATTATTGGAAAAAGCTATAAAGCCAATTGAAGATAGGTTAATAAGATGAAAGATTTTTATAAAATAATTAAAAGACCTGTAATCACAGAGAAAAGTAATTTACAAAAAGAGAAGAATAATCAGGTAACCTTTGAGGTTTGGTCTGATGCTAATAAAATAGAGATAAAAAATGCTGTAGAGAATCTTTTTAATGTAAAGGTAGTAAAGGTAAACATTATATCAGTCTTAGGAAAGAAGAAGAGACTTGGCCGTTTTGAGGGAAAAAGACCTGATTGGAAAAAGGCAATAGTTACCTTAGCTGAAGGTAACAGGATTGATTTCTTTGAAGGAATGTAAAATAATAAGGATAAGGCTATGGGAATAAAAGTTTATAAACCAACTTCTCCTGGAAGGCGATTTCAAAGTGTATTAATATTTGATGAAATCACGAAGAAAGAGCCAGAAAAATCTCTTTTAGCTCCCTATAGAAAATCAGGGGGAAGAAATACTAAAGGTAGAATAACTATACGCCATAGAGGTGGAGGGCATAAAAGACGTTATAGAATAATTGATTTTAAACGAGATAAAAAGAATATCCCTGCTAAAGTGGCGGCAATAGAGTATGACCCAAACAGGAGTGCTAATATAGCTTTGCTTAATTATGCTGATGGAGAAAAGCGCTATATTTTGGCGCCTTTAAATTTGAAAGTAGGGGATAAGGTAGAGGCTGGAGAAAATGTTGATATAAAACCAGGGAATGCTCTTCCTCTTAAAAAGATCCCAACAGGGACTTTAATCCATAATGTAGAGATAAAGATAGGCAAAGGTGGACAACTGATTAGAGGTGCTGGTACTTATGGTCAGTTGATGGCGCGAGAAAATGGTTATGCCCAGATAAAACTCCCTTCTGGTGAGGTAAGGATGATCTTAGAGGATTGCTATGCTACTATTGGTCAGATTGGGAATACAGATCACGAAAATATCTCCTTGGGTAAAGCTGGGAGATCGCGGTGGTTAGGGAAAAGACCACGGGTAAGAGGGGTTGCGATGAATCCTGTTGACCATCCTTTAGGTGGTGGTGAAGGGAAAAGCTCAGGTGGACGACATCCTTGTTCTCCATGGGGATGGATTACTAAGGGTATGAAAACCAGAAAAACAAAACCAAGTGATAAATATATAGTAAAAAGAAGAAAGTAGTATAAAAAGGGGTGAATGGATGGCTCGATCTCTTAAGAAAGGTCCTTATGTAGAACCTTCTTTAATGAAAAAAGTTTTAGCAGCAAAGGAATCTAAAAGTAGCAAGGTGATAAAAACATGGTCAAGACGGTCAACAATTGTGCCAGAGTTTGTAGGCTTGACAATAGCTGTTCATAATGGGAAAAAATTTATCCCTGTTTTTATAACTGAAGAGATGGTTGGTTATAAGTTAGGAGAGTTTTCTCCAACAAGAACATTTTATAGTCATGCAGGAGACAGGAAAAGTAAGGTTAAAGGGAAGAAAGGTTAAAAAGGAGTAAGGGGAAATCAATGGAGTCTCAAGCAAAGGTTAAATATGTCCGAATTGCACCGAGAAAAGCACGTCTTGTAGCAGATTTAATTAGAGGGCAAACAGTAAATTCTGCTTTAGGGACTTTAATTTATACTAAAAAGGCAGCTGCTAAGGTTATTATTAAACTACTTAAATCTGCGGTAGCAAATGCAAGCAGCCAATCAAATGTTGATGTAGATAAGCTTTTTATCAAAAAGATTTTTGTAGACTCTGGGCCTACTTTAAAAAGATTTATACCGAGGGCTATGGGGAGGGCTACAAGGATAAGGAAGAGAACCTGTCATATTACAGTGGTGCTTGATGAAAAATGATATTTGAAATATATTAATTATTTTGCTTTTAATCTTTGCGAAGTCATTAATAAATTTTTAATAACGCTATTAAATTTGAATTGTTTATAAATATAAAAAATAAAAACGGGTCATTTTTGAAAATATCTTGTTATTTAAATATTGAGACTCTTTATATTTAAAAAGGAGGGGCTATATTGGGACAAAAGGTTCATCCCATTGGGTTCAGATTAGGAATAAATAAAACATGGGAATCAAGATGGTTTGCTAAAAAGAATTACTCAGATCTTTTGCATGAAGATATAAAAATTAGGAATTACATAAAAAAACGTTTAGCTCATGCAGCTGTTTCTCGTGTTGAGATTGAGCGAGTGGCTAATAAAGGCAGAAAGGTGAAGATAAATATATTTACTGCTCGTCCAGGGATTATTATAGGCAAAAAAGGTGCTGAGGTGGAAGGTTTAAGGCATGAGCTTGAAAGGATTACTGATAATAAAGAGATATTTATAAATATTCAGGAGATCAAAAGGCCTGAAGTAGATGCTCAATTAGTTGCTGAAAATGTTGCTATTCAATTGGAAAGAAGAGTTGCTTTTAGAAGAGCGATGAAAAAGGCTGTTACTACAGCACTTAAGTTTGGTGCCTTAGGTATAAAGATTGCTTGTGCAGGTCGTTTAGGAGGTGCGGAGATGGCAAGGAGGGAGTGGTATAGGGAAGGTAGAGTACCTCTTCATACAATAAGGGCAGATATTGATTATGGTTTTGCAGAGGCTTTTACTACCTATGGTGTTATTGGCGTGAAGGTTTGGATATATAAAGGTGAAATCCTTTCAGGTAAGGAAAAGACAAGCGAAAAAAGTGATAAAGAAGTAGCGTAAAAAATTTTTGACATATGTTTTATAGATTTTTAATATAAAGTGAGGAACTTATGCTTGCTCCAAAAAAAGTTAAATATAGGAAAAAACAAAAAGGAAGGGTGAGAGGAAAAGCTCATAAAGGTTGTTTTTTGGCCTTTGGGGAATATGGCCTTCAAGCTACTACTGGTGGCTGGGTAACTGCAAGGCAGATTGAGGCAGCGAGAATTGCGATAACTCGTTTCATAAAAAGAAGTGGTAAAATATGGATTAGGGTTTTTCCGGATAAACCAATAACAAAGAAACCAGCAGAAACCAGGATGGGTAAAGGAAAAGGTTCTCCTGAAGGTTGGGTTGCGGCTGTAAAAAGAGGGAGAATCCTTTATGAAATGTCAGGGGTGAGTGAGGAAAAAGCAAGAGAAGCTCTTAGACTGGCTTCTCATAAGCTTTCTATTAAAACAAAGTTTGTATCTATGGAGTTAGGCCATGAAGGCTAAAGAGTTAAGAGAGTTGGGTGAAGAAGAGGTTGAGAAAAAACTGAAAGAGTTTAGACAAGAACTATTTAATTTAAAATTTCAGCTTGCTATCGGACAGCTTGAAAATACATCAAGGATTAAACAAGTAAAAAAAGATATTGCTCGTGCAATGACTGTTTTAAATGAGAAGAAAAAGAAGATCTTAAGTAATAAAGATGAAAAAACTAAGGGTGACTCATGAAACGTAAGGGAATCAGAAAAGAATTGGTAGGGGTAGTTTCCAGTAATAAAATGGATAAAACTGTGGTGGTTGAGGTTCATCGTTTAGTTACTCATCCAGTTTATAAAAAGGTGATAAGAAGTAGAGCAAAATTTAAAGCGCATGATGAGAAAAATGAATGCAATATTGGAGATAAGGTGTTAATAGAGGAGACGAGACCTCTTTCCAAAGAGAAAAGATGGAGAGTTAAGAAAATACTTGAAAAGGCTATGTGATAAATTACTGTTTGCGAGGTGAAAAAATGATACAGATGCAGACAATATTGGATGTTGCCGATAATTCTGGTGCTAAAAAAGTAGGTTGTATAAAGGTGTTAGGTGGTACTCGAAGGCGGTATGCCAGTTTAGGAGATGTTATTGTAGTATCAGTAAAGGATGCTATTCCAAATTCGAAGATAAAAAAGGGTGAAGTTGTAAGAGCAGTTGTGGTAAGGACAGCCAAGGAAGTTCGACGGGAAGATGGATCATATATAAAGTTTGATGATAATTCCGCGGTGCTTATTAATCCACAAAATGAACCTATTGGTACAAGAATTTTTGGTCCTGTTGCAAGGGAACTTAGAGCTAAACGTTTTATGAAGATAGTTTCCCTTGCTCCGGAGGTATTATGAAGGGAAAAAATTTTAATATAAAGGTAAACGATCTAGTTATGGTTGTTAGTGGAAAGGAAAGGGGCAAGAGTGGTCGCATACTAAAGGTTTTTCCAAAAAAGAATCGCGTTATAGTTGAAAAGATAAATTTTATAAAAAGACATACCCGACCTGGATCTGCTTCCAGACAGGGTGGCATTTTAGAAAAAGAAGGTACAATTCATATTTCTAATGTTATGATTTTGTGTGATAAATGTAATAGACCTGTTCGTGTTGGCCATTTAACGCTTGAAGATGGGAAAAAAGTAAGGGTATGCAAAAGATGTGGAGAGGTAATAGATAAAAAATAGTAGCACTAAAGGAGCTTTTTAATGAAAACCATAATAGAGAGGTATAAAGAAACAGTTGTTCCTGCTCTGATGAAGAAGTTTGGATATAAGAATATAATGCAAGTTCCAAAACTGGAAAAGATTGTTGTTAATATGGGTTTGGGAGAGGCAATTCAAAATATCAAAGTGATTGATACCTCTTTAGAAGAACTTATGACCATAACGGGTCAAAAACCTGTTGTTACAAGAGCTAAAAGATCAATAGCCCAATTCAAACTTAGGGCTGGAATGCCTATAGGTTGCATGGTTACCTTACGTAAAAAAAGGATGTATGAATTTTTTAACCGTTTGGTAAACGTGGCGCTTCCAAGGGTTAGAGATTTTAAAGGTGTTTCAAATAAGGCCTTTGATGGAAGGGGAAACTATACTTTAGGGATAAGAGAGCAGATCGTTTTCCCTGAGATAAATTATGATAAGATCGATAAAATAAGAGGTATGAATGTAGTTATTGTTACCACAGCAAAAACAGATGAAGAAGGAAAAGAGCTTTTAGCACTTCTTGGAATGCCTTTCAGAAGTTAGGGGGTAAAATTGGCGAAGAAAGCACTTATCGCAAAGGCAAAAAGAGAGCCAAAGTTTAAGGTAAGAAAATATAATAGATGTCCTATATGTGGAAGAAGAAGAGGATATTATAGAAAATTTGATATGTGTCGTATCTGTTTGAGGAAACTTGCTTTAAAAGGGGAACTTCCTGGAGTAATTAAATCAAGTTGGTAATTACTCTAAAGATAGACCAATTTGTTTAGATTTTTAAAATAACATAAGGGGTGGAGCTCTTTTGATAAAATAATTCTTAAAATTTTAGTATTTTAAAGGATGAAATAAAAGAGGGGAAAAATAAATGTCCTTGACCGATCCTATAGCTGATATGTTAACCAGAATTAGAAACGCAAGTAAGGCAAAACATGAATGGGTAGATATACCTTCTTCAAACATAAAGGCGGAGGTGATAAAGATTCTGCAGGAAGAAGGATATATTAAGAATTTTAGAATAGTTGCAGATGAAAAAAAACATCCTTTGATAAGGGTATTTTTAAAATATGACTCTAATAAACAAGGGATAATCCATTTAAAAAGGGTATCTAAGCCTTCAAGAAGGGTTTATGTTTCAAAAGATGAGATACCTTTTGTTAAAAATGGGCTTGGAATAGCTATACTTTCTACATCTAAAGGAATACTGACAGATAAGATGGCAAGAAAAGCCAATGTTGGTGGAGAAATTTTGTGTGAGGTCTGGTGATGGGAAAAAGTGAAGTATCAAGAATTGGGAAAATGCCTGTTAAACTCCCTGAGGGGGTTAAGATTGAAATTGATGGAAAAAGGTTAAATGTAAAAGGACCAAAGGGGCAGCTTAGTTATAATCTTCCACCAGGTATAGAGTTAAAGATTATAGATACCCCTCAGAAGGAAATTCAGGTGATAAACAAAGAGAGTAGGAAAAAAGGAATAGCTTTTCATGGGCTCGCAAGAACCCTTATAAACAATATGGTTCAAGGTGTTGTTAATGGCTTTGAAAAAAAATTAGAGATTGTTGGTGTTGGATATCGGGCAAGCTTACAAAAAAATAAAGAACTTGTTTTATCTCTTGGTTATTCTCATCCTGTTGTATACAGAATTCCAGAAGGTATTGATGTTGAAGTAGATGAAAAGCAGACTGTTATCACAGTAAAAGGGATAGATAAACAACAAGTTGGTGAGGTTGCAGCGAAGATAAGGGGTTTTAGACCTCCTGAACCTTACAAAGGTAAGGGGATCAGATATTTGGGTGAAATTGTACATCAGAAAGCAGGGAAGGCAAGAGGATAATTTTTAGGAGGTTAATCTTGAGATTAAAGAAAGTCAGTAAAAAGGTTCTTAATCGTTTAAAGAGAAAACAGAGGGTACGTAAAAAATTAAGCGGAACTCAATTAAGGCCGCGATTGAATGTTTATAGAAGCTTAAAACATATATATGCTCAATTAATTGATGATGAAAAAGGGATAACCTTGGTAAGCGCCTCAACACTGGATAAAGAAATTAGAGGGAAATTAAAATCTACAGGGAATAAAGAAGCAGCTAAACTGGTTGGGAAAATCATAGCAGAAAGAGCAAAAGAAAAAAATATAACCAAAGTGGTTTTTGATAGAAACGGTTTCCTTTATCATGGAAGGATAAAGGCTTTAGCTGATGGGGCAAGAGAAAAGGGGCTTAAATTTTAAAGATTATAAATAAATAATTTTTATAAAGGATTATCACGAAAGGAGAACTCTTTTGATTTGGCTTGATTCAAGCGAAACAGAAATTATAGATAAGGTAGTATTTATTAATAGGGTAGCAAAGGTTGTTAAAGGAGGAAGGAGGTTTTCTTTTAGCGCTCTTGTGGTAGTAGGAGATGGGAAGGGAATCATTGGTGTTGGTTTAGGCAAAGCACATGAGGTTCCAGAGGCTATAAGAAAGGGTACAGAGCGCGCAAAGAAGAACTGTATCCTTGTTCCTATAAAAAAGGGAACAATTCCTCATGAGGTTATAGGGCATTTTGGCGCTGGAAAGGTCTTGCTTAAGCCTGCTCCGCCCGGGACGGGTATTATTGCAGGAACAGCAGTAAGAGCAGTAATGGAAGCAGCAGGAATAAGAAATATTGTTACCAAGTCCCTTGGATCAAACAATCCTAATAACTTAGTTAAGGCAACCTTAGAAGGCCTTAGTAATCTTATGGATCCAGATGATATCTTGAAAAAAAGGGGAAAATTAGGGAAAGAAAAAATAACAGAGGAGATTGAGCATGTCTGATAAGTTGATAGTGACTCTTGTGCGTAGTAAAATAGGAAGACCAAAAAAACAGAAAGCTGTAATTAAAGGGCTTGGTTTAAATAAACTCAATAAAAAGGTAATCTTAAAGGATTCTCCTGAAATTTGGGGTATGATAAAAAAAGTAAGCCATCTGGTTGAGGTAAAAAAAGTTAGAGGAGAGAATAATGTTAAACCAACTTAAGCCTCCTGCAAAAGCAATAAAGAAGAAGAAAAGGGTGGGGCGTGGTCCAGGTTCTGGACATGGCAAGACCAGCTGCAGGGGTCATAAAGGACAAAATTCTCGCTCAGGTGGAGGTGTAAGACCGGGCTTTGAAGGGGGGCAGATGCCTCTTTCCAGAAGGGTTCCTAAAAGAGGTTTTACCAATATTTTTAAGAAAAAATATGCAATTATAAAGATTTCTGATTTGGACCGCTTTGAGGAAAATTCTATTGTAGATGTTGCTACTCTTATTAAAGTAGGGCTTGTTAAAAAGATATATGATGGGGTAAAACTTTTGGGAAACGGAGAAATTAATAAACCTTTGACTATTAAGGTACATAAAATCACTAATTCAGCTCTTAAAAAGATTGAAGCGGCCAAAGGAAAGGTTGAGGTGATCTAATTTGATTGGTGGATTAAGTAATATTACAAAGATCCCTGAATTAAAGAAAAGGATCTTGATGACCTTTTTGCTTCTAATTGTCTATAGGATAGGAGTTCACATCCCTACTCCAGGTATAGACAGGGCAGCTTTGGCTTCCTTTTTTGCTCAAGCCAAGGGGACATTGCTTTCTTTTTTTGATATGTTTGCTGGTGGTGCTTTAAGCAGACTTTCTGTTTTTGGCCTTGGTATTATGCCTTATATTTCAGCTTCTATTATCTTACAGCTTCTAACAGTGGTTGTGCCATATTTGGATAGACTTTCTAAAGAAGGCGAAGAAGGACATAAAAAAATTACTCAATATACAAGATATGGTACTATTCTTTTAAGTCTTATTCAAGGTTTAGGTATAAGCATTGGACTAGAGAGTATGAGAGGTGTTGGCGGAGAAATGATAGTGATTAACCCTGGCTGGAGTTTTAGGCTGATGACCATGATCACCCTTACAACAGGGACAGCATTTCTTATGTGGTTAGGTGAGCAAATTACTGAAAGGGGTATAGGTAACGGTATCTCCTTGATTATCTTTGCTGGTATAGTTGCAAGAATGCCAGGGGCGATTATTAATACTATTAGGCTTATGAAGACAGGAGAAATGGGGCTTTTTCTGATTATTGGTCTTATAGTACTTATGCTTGTTGTGGTAGCAATAATTATTTTTATGGAGACAGGACAAAGGCGGGTTAATATACAATATGCAAAAAGGGTTGTTGGACGAAGGATCTATGGGGGACAGGCAACATATCTTCCATTAAAGGTGAATACTGCAGGGGTTATTCCTCCTATCTTTGCATCTTCTATTATTATGTTTCCAGCAACTATTGCTAATTTTGTAAAACATCCCTGGATGGAAGCAGTAAAAAGAGCTTTGATCCCTGGGAGTTTAGTGTATACAATTTTATATGTTGGGTTTATAATATTTTTTTGTTACTTCTATACAGCAGTTACCTTTAATCCTGACAATGTAGCAGATAATATGAAGAAATATGGTGGTTATATTCCGGGGATACGACCTGGCAAGAATACAGCAGAATATCTCGATAGAATTCTTACAAGAATTACGTTAGGTGGAGCAATATACGTTTCTGCTGTCTGTGTTTTGCCAACCTTTCTTATTAGAAAGTTTAATGTTCCATTTTATTTTGGTGGGACTGCTTTATTAATAGTTGTAGGTGTTGCACTTGATACAGTGCAACAGATTGAATCTCATATGCTTACTCGTCATTATGAAGGTTTGATGAAAAAAGGCAAATTAAGAGGTCGCAGAAGATAGGAGGGTTGATATATGAATCTGATACTATTGGGTCCTCCAGGCTCTGGCAAAGGGACACAGGCTAAAATGCTTGTTGAGAAATATGATATACCACAAATTTCTACTGGCGATATCTTAAGGGCTGCTGTAAAAGAGGGTTCTCCCATGGGATTGAAGGCAAAGGAATATATGGATAAAGGGAAACTTGTTCCTGATGATGTTGTTATTGGTATAATAGAGGAAAGGTTAAAAAAAGATGATTGTAAAAAAGGTTTTATATTAGATGGATTCCCCAGAACTTTAGCTCAGGCAGAGGCTCTTAAAAGGCTTCTTGCAAAAAAAGAGATAAAGTTAGATGCTGTTATCTCTATTGATGTAGATGAGGAAGAAGTGATAAGAAGATTAACAGGGCGTCGTACTTGTAAAAATTGTGGAGCAATGTATCATATAATCTTTTCTCCACCCAAAAAAGAAGGAATTTGTGATAAATGTGGCGGCGAGCTATACCAAAGAGATGATGATAAAGAAGAAACCATTCGTGCACGTCTTAAAATATATAAAGAACAGACCGCACCTTTGATTGAATATTATAAAATGGAGGGTTTGCTTAAAGAGGTTCAAGGTACAGGAGAGATTAAAGAGATATTTAACAGGATAGAATCTATTTTAAGTTAAATTTTAAAATAAAAGTCCTCCTTTAAAAGAGAGGCAAGATATTCTATGGCAAAAGCTGAGGGAATTGAAGTAGAAGGAACAGTACTTGAGACGTTACCAAATGCTATGTTTCGAGTTGAACTTGATAATGGACATAAGGTATTAGCCCATATCTCTGGGAAGATGAGGATGCATTATATAAAAATATTACCAGGGGACAGGGTAACCGTTGAACTTTCTCCTTATGATTTAACAAGGGGCAGGATCATTTATCGTTCAAAATGATATAATTAAAAAATTAGCTTATTGCATTTTGTAAGATATAAAAATAAAAAAATAAAGATTAGGTGAGTTAAATGAAGGTAAGATCATCTATAAAAAAGATTTGCGATAAATGTAAAATCATTAAAAGAAAAGGGGTATTAAGGGTTATATGCGAAAACCCCAAACACAAACAGAGACAGGGATAAAAGGAGGAGCTTGTGCCAAGAATTGCAGGGGTTGATCTTCCCAAAGATAAAAGAATAGAGATAGCTTTAACCTATATTTTTGGTATAGGTCGTTCTACTGCCCAAAAGATATTAAAAGAATGTAATGTAGACTTTAATATTCGTGCGGGAGAATTACCTGAGAGTGATCTTGTTAAGATTCGTAAATATATTGATGCTAATTGTAAGGTAGAAGGTGATTTAAGAAGAGAATATTCCATGAATATCAAGAGGTTAATGGATTTAGGTTGTTATCGTGGGTTAAGACATAGAAGAGGACTTCCTGTTCGTGGGCAGAGGACACATACAAATGCAAGGACAAGAAAAGGCCCCAGACGACCAATCGCGGGAAAAAAGAAATAATAGAGGGATTAGATGGCTACAAAGAGGAGAAAAGAGTCAAAAAAGAAAGTAAAGAAGAATATTCAAAATGGTATTGCTCATATACAAGCAACTTTTAATAATACAATTGTTACAATTACAGATATGAGTGGCAATACTATTGCCTGGGCTTCAGCAGGGACGCAAGGATTTAAAGGTTCGAGAAAATCAACACCTTTTGCTGCTCAGTTAGCAGCTCAAAGCGCTACGAAAAAGGCAATGGAAAATGGAATAAGGACTCTTGATGTTTACGTAAAAGGCCCGGGTGCAGGCAGGGAGGCAGCTATAAGAGCTATTCAAGCAGCAGGCGTAAAGATTAATCTTATAAGAGATGTTACACCCATTCCGCATAATGGTTGTCGTCCCCCAAAAAGACGTAGAGTTTAAGGAGGTTATAGTTTGGCAAGATATATTGGACCTTCATGCAAACTTTGTAGAAGAGAGAATATGAAACTTTTCCTTAAAGGGGATAGGTGCTATTCTGACAATTGTGCTTTTGAGCGAAGAAGCTATCCTCCTGGTCAACATGGCCGAGGAAGAGCAAAACATTCTGATTATGGTACTCAGCTTAGGGAAAAGCAGAAGCTTAAAAGGATGTATGGACTTTTAGAACTCCAGTTCCGCCGTTACTTTGAAAAAGCAGAGAGAATGAGAGGAGTAACAGGAGAGAATCTCCTAATTCTTCTTGAACGGCGGCTTGATAATATGGTTTACAGGATGGGCTTTGCTTCCTCAAGAAATGAGGCAAGGCAATTGGTGAGACATAACCATTTTCTTGTAAATAAGAAAAAGGTTAATATACCTTCTTACTTAGTCAAACCTGGTGATGTGATTGAGGTTAAGGAGAAAAGTAGGAAGCTTAAAAGAATTCAGGAATCTCTGGAGGCTATAGAAAGAAGAGGGGTTCCTCAGTGGATTGAAGTGGACAAAGAGGCGTTTAGGGGGGTTGTAAAAAACCTTCCATCCAGAGATGAGCTTACCATCCCGATTCAGGAACAGCTAATCGTTGAGCTTTATTCAAAATAGGGAGCACTTCAAAAACTTTGGGAAGAGATAAGATAAATAAAATTTTCTGAGAAGAGATTTGTGTTTGTTATATTTGCTGAAATTACTGTTGATATATAAAGAAATTTTATCTTTCCACTATTTATAATTTTATAAATAAAAAACTTTTTTAGACAAATTTAATTTGGGGAATATTATGGAGACCGTGGAAAGACATTGGAAAGAGTTAATAAAGCCAAATAAAATAGAGGTCGATGAAGAGACCCTTTCCCCTTTTTATGGGAAGTTTGTTGCTGAGCCATTTGAAAGAGGGTATGGGGTTACCATCGGAAATTCTTTAAGAAGGATACTCCTTTCCTCTATTCAAGGAGCAGCTATTGTTTCTGTAAGAATTGAAGGGGTATTACATGAATTTTCTGTTTTAAAGGGTGTGAAAGAGGATGTATCAGAAATCATATTAAACTTGAAACAGGTAAAGCTAAAGTTGACATCGGATAACCCAAGACTTATCTATATTAGATCTGTTGGCGAAGGAGAAATAAAAGCAGCTGATATTATCACTGATAATTTTGTAGAGATATTAAATCCAGAGCAACATATTGCTACACTTTCAGAAGGTGCAAAGCTAAATATGGATATGATGGTTAGATGGGGGAAAGGATACTCTCCTGCTGAAAGAAATAAAACAGATGATATGCCCATTGGTACTATCCCAATAGATGCTATTTTTTCCCCTGTAACAAAAGTTAATTATACTGTAACTAACTCAAGGGTTGGACAGATCACTGATTATGATAAACTTACTTTAGAGGTTTGGACTAATGGAGCTGTTCACCCTGAAGATGCGGTAGCTTATGCAGCTAAGATATTAAGAGACCAATTAAATATATTTGTTAATTTTAAAGAAGAGGAACCAGAAGAAAAGAAAAAGGAAAAGGAAAAGGAAAAAAGAGAGGAAGAAGAGTTCAATGAAAATCTACTTCGAAGTGTTGATGAGTTAGAGCTCTCTGTTCGGTCTGCTAACTGTTTGAAGAATGCTAATATTAGATTGATAGGAGATCTGGTACAAAAGACAGAGTCAGAGATATTAGCTACCAAAAATTTTGGGAGAAAATCCCTTATGGAGATAAAAGAGATTTTAGGTGAAATGGGACTTCATTTGGGAATGAAGCTCAAGAATTTCCCTCCTAAAGAGATAAAAGAAAAGAAAGAGGAAATTGAAAAGCAATAAACAAATGAGGATAATGATATGCGACATAGAAAAGCTGGAAAAAAGTTAAATAGAACGTCAAGCCATAGAAGACTAATGTTTAGGAATATGTTGACCTCCTTTTTTGATAGCGAGAAGATTGAAACAACTGATGCAAAGGCTAAAGTATTGAAAAAAGAAGTTGACAAATTGATTACTTTAGGTAAGAAAGGCGATCTTCACTCAAGGCGTATCGCTGCTAAAATGATTAGGGACAAAGAGGTTTTAAAAAAGCTTTTTGACGATATTGCAAAACGGTTTAAAAATAGGATTTCAGGTTATACTAGGATAGTAAAATTAGGGTGGCGACAAGGAGATGGTGCTCCTACCTCTTTAATAGAACTTTTGCCTGATTTAGGAGAAGAGAAAAAAGAAAAAAAGGTTACAAAAAAAGAGGATAAAACCAAGGAAAAAACAACTAAAAAGAAAAAAGAAACGGTTTCAAAAGCAAAAACAGATAAAAAATCAGTTAAAAAAGAAAAGAAAGTAAAAGCTAAAAAAGTAGAAGAAAGCAAATCAGAAAAAGAAGAAAATTTACAAGAAAAAAAGAGGGTAAAACCTAAAAACTAATTTTTAAAATTTCCTTATTTAATTTTTATTTTTCAATTTATAATATTAATTCTATTTCACCTTGTTTTATACGAGATAGTTTTATTTTCATTCTTTGAACAAAATCTCTTTTAATATCTTTATCTGAAGCGATTCTATACATAACAATCTTTATTTCTGGGCCTCCTCTCTTAAGTAATATCCTTGATAACACCTTTTTTATAACTTCAGGCTCAACTTTTTGAAGGTTAGTTATCAAAAGGCGTAGTTCAATCTTGCTATATCTTTCTATAACATCATATTCTCTTAGTTTAATATTTGTAGAAATACTATCAAGCCCATATCTATCACCTTGGACAATAATAAAATATGCATCACGTATAGGCTGCTCAATCCTTTTCTCTTTTAAATTTTCAGGTTTATCATAAGAGAGCTCATTTAAAAGTTTTATAACAGTTGTAAATTTTAGTTGGTTTTCTATTTGTTTAAAAGGCTTTTCCTCTGCTTGTGGTCTTTTATATGTTGGAACTTCCTGAAGTTTTTTCTGTTTAGTGATAACATAAAAAAGCTCAATAAATTTATTATAATCTTTTTTTAATTGAAAGGCTATTTCAGCAATCTTTTTATCCCTTATAGGTTTTCTTGGGGCATAATTTTTATATTTACCTCGTAAGAGACTTTGAATAGAATATATTTCTTTTAAAATATAATCTATTTCATTTTTTATTTTAGTACAGTCTTGTTTCAAGGATAAAGGGATTTTTCCTGCTTGATGAACTATTGATGTTAAGGAGTTAAACTTTTCATAAAGTTTTTCTATTTCATCAAGATTTTTATCTATTAAAGAATCAAGCTGTGCTACGTATCTTTTTATTTTTCTTTCTTTTAAATCATTTGCCATTTTAAATTTATATTGTAGAATAAAAATAAAGAAATTATATAGTATATTTGAATTATTTTACTAAAAATTCAACCATTTTTTTCTTAATATCAATTATTTTGAAGATGAACCAAAAATAATTTTTTCCCTTAAGGAGTTCTAAATGAAATTACACCATATTGGCATTGTTGTTAAGGATTTGAGAAAAAGTTTAAAGGAATATCAAGAAGTGCTCAATTTAAAACAGATAGGAGTACCACATCATGAAAAAAGGCAGAAGGTTATTGCAGGATTTTTATCTTGGGGCAGCCTTGAAGGAACAACATTAGAGCTTCTTGAACCAGTAGGAGAAGATTCCCCTGTTTACAAATTTATGAAAAAAGATGGTGGAATTCACCATATCTGTTTTGAGGTGGATGATATTGAAAAGGAAGTGGATGAACTAAGGGAAAAAGGTGGCAAAGTAGTTTGTGAGCCTGTTTCTTGCACAGGTTTTGAGGGAAGAAGAATTGCTTTCATCCTTACCCTTGAAAATTTACTCATTGAGTTTGTGGAGAAGGAGAAAAAGTTAGAGGAAAGATAGGTTAATATTTTTTATATTTCAAAAAAGGCTATTTGTGAAGGTTTGCTCGATCGCTAAGATAGCAAAAAGTGATACGTAAAGTCCTTCAACCTCTTTTATAGGGATTGCTTTCATTTTTTTCCTTAATCTAATATCTCTTATTACCTGCTGTTTAAAGAACTCTAAGTTTTCAGGTGTAAAATCTTTAAGGTTTTCAATCTCTTTTAATATTTTATCATGATGGGATTCAATAAATTTAATCATATATCTTTCATTCATACTTTTATTTATATAATAAAATAGAGTTTCTTACAAGAAAATTAAAAATCAAAACAATAGATTTTATTAATTTTGTCTGATGAAATAAAATTATTAAGAATCTTATAAAAAAGAATTGACTCACATTTATAACAGATGCTAAAAATCTTTTTATGGATCAGCTTGAAGTTTTAACCAATATATATCAGGGCTCTGCCATAGGCCTTTTTGTTGGTGATGCATTTGGTAGAGCTGTGGAAGGATGGCATCCTTTATTTATCAGAAAAAAATATGGTATACTTACAAATCCTTTAGATGGCATATATACTGACGATACCGAGATGATGATAGGGCTTATGGAATCCTTACTTGAAAAAGGAGATTTAGATCCTGATTATACAGCAAAGATATTTTTGAAAAATTTTCACCCCTTTAGAGGATATGGTAGACGTATTTATGGTGTAATGAAGCGTATATCAGATGGTTTGCCATGGGATAAGGTTGGTACAGATAGTTGGGGTAATGGTGCTGCTATGCGAATTGCTCCGGTTGGCTTTTTCTTTTATGATGATCTATCTAAACTTGAGAAGGCTGCTATACTTTCAAGTAAAATCACTCATAAACATCCTAATGGCATAGCAGGTGCTCTTGCTCAAGCTCTTGCCGTTGCAATTGCTACATCAAAAGCTATAAAAAAGGAAAAAGTCATAAAAGAAGAGTTTATCAAGATAATCATTGAGCGTGTTAAGCCTATTAGCATAGATATGGAAACTGAGCTTTTAAAGATCAAAAAGCTTGCACTTGTTAACTCAATTGAAGAAAAGATTGACATTGTTGTTAAAAATTTTCGTAGAGATGTAAGCGCACCTGGAGCAGTTCCTGCTGCTATTGCTTCTTTTCTTTTAGCAACTGACTTTAAAGAGGCAGTAATTATAGCTGTTAACGCAGGTGGTGATACTGACACAATAGGAGCAATGGCTGGTAGCATTGCTGGTGCATATTGGGGATTTAATATGATTCCCTCTAATTGGTTTGAAGTCCTTGAGGATGATAAAAAAGGAAAGAGCTATATCCTTGGGTTAGCAAAACATCTTGCTATGAGGAAGTTGGGTATTAATTGATGAAATATGAGAAAGTAAAAGAAGCTTTAAAAAAGATTTCTGGAACAAAAATGTTGGTTTTAGGGGATGTAATGCTTGATGAGTATATCTGGGGTGATGTGAAAAGAATATCCCCTGAAGCACCTGTTCAGGTAGTTGAGGTCAATAATGAAAATCAGAGGCCAGGGGGAGCAGGAAATTCTGCAATGAATTTGGTTTCCCTTGGTTGTGATGTATATTTAGCAGGTGTTGTTGGGGATGATAAAGAAGGTGATATTTTAATCAATTTATTAAAGAAAAGTGGGATTAATGTTAAAGGTCTTTTTATTGATAAGGATAGACCAACAACCCAAAAAACCAGGGTTATAGCAGAGGGTCAGCAAGTAGTAAGGATCGATAAAGAGAAACGTTCTTATATATCAGCAGAAAAAGAAAAAAAACTTATTAATTATATCGCAGATATAATCGCTCATGTTGACGGGATACTTATTTCTGACTATTTAAAAGGTTGCTTAACATCATTTTTACTTAAAGAAGTAATAAAAAAAGCAAATGATAGAAGTTTACCAGTGGTTGTTGATCCTAAAGGTAAGGATTTTACCAGATATGAAAATGTATGGCTAATCACTCCAAATAGGGAAGAAACAGAGATAGCTTCTGGAATCCAGATAGAAAAAGATGATTCAATAGTAAAAGCTGGTGAGTTTTTGTTAAAAACAACAAAGGCTAAAGCAGTTTTAATCACATTAGGTTCAAAGGGAATGGCGCTTGTAGAGCCTAAAAAAGATCCTATTTTTATACCAACAAAGGCAAAAGAAGTT
Organism: Deltaproteobacteria bacterium; assembly: GCA_019308145.1. Taxonomy (GTDB): domain Bacteria; phylum Desulfobacterota; class JAFDIG01; order JAFDIG01; family JAFDIG01; genus JAFDIG01. The sequence continues at coordinate 19,443 of JAFDIG010000006.1, forward strand.
TATGATGTTTCAGGTGCAGGTGATACTGTTGCTGCAGTTGTTTCAGCATCTTTAGCATCAGGGTCATCTTTTTATGATGCAGCAAGTCTCGCGAATATAGCAGCAGGGGTTGTTGTAGGAAAAATAGGAACAGCTTCTCCTAAAAAAGATGAAATTATTGAAATGGCTTATAATGACCTAAAAAAAGAGAAGAGAAAATTTCTTGATAATTCTGAGCTTTTCTTGCTTATAAAAGATCTAAAATCTCAAGGCAAAAAGATAGTCTTTACTGATGGTTGCTTTGATATTTTACATGCAGGTCATATTGAACTTTTAAAAGCGGGAAAGCAATCTGGTGATATATTAATAGTTGGTATTGAAATAGATGAATCTATAGCAAATAAAAAAGGAAAAGGCAGACCCTTTATCAATCTTGATCAAAGGATTGCAATTGTTTCAGCGATTGATTATGTTGATTATGTTATATCTTTTGAGAGAGAAAAACTTATTGATATAATAAAACTTATAAAACCTGATTTTATAATAAAAGGTTCTGATTCAAAAGATGATTTGCCTATTTCTGATGAAGAGTTAAGTTTTTTAGGGGGAAAATATAAATTTGTTGATATTATTGGCGATTTATCAATATCAATGATAGCAGAAAAGATCAGGGGAAATGAACGAGAGGAGTAAATGGGAGATCAAGTTGATATACGAATGAAAGGTTTTCTTTCTAAAAAGGATTTAAAAGAGGTTATTCAGATAATTAGGCAAATGGTTAAATTAGTTGGTGATGAGTCGATCTCCTTTAGAGATGCTCTTAATAGAGTATTAGCAGAAGATATTGATAGTCAAAGGGATGTGCCTCCTTTCTCAAGGGCTGCTATGGATGGATACGGTGTTAAAGCAACTGATACATTTGGTGCATCAAGGTATAACCCTGTTCAATTAAAATTAATAGGAGAGATATTAGCAGGTGAAGAACTTGATCATGAGTTAAAAGAAGGTGAAGCAGTACGGATAATGACAGGCGGAAGGATGCCTAAAGGAGCAGATGCAGTTGTAATGGCTGAATATGCAGAGGAAAAAGGAGATCAGGTATGGATATATAAAAGTTTACAACCCAAAAAAAATCTCATGTTAAAAGGAGAGGATATAAAGAAAGGGGATATAGTTTTAAAGAAAGGGAGAAGATTAAAGCCTCAAGATATAGGAGTTTTAGCATCAATAGGGAAAATTAGAGTAAAGGTTTATAAAAAGCCTAAGGTTGCGATCATTGTTACAGGCAATGAACTTGTTCATCCAGAAGATCTAAAAAATTCTGAACAACTTTATGGAGGAGTTCCTAAACATTTGGGGATCATAAAAGATAAGGAAGATGATATTTTTGATGCTTTAAAAGGATGTAAAGAGGATATAATAGTTGTTACTGGTGGTACAGGCATAGGCAAAATGGATTATGCACCTATTGTAGTTTCAAGGATAGGCGAGCTTTTGGTGCATGGTGTAGCAATGAGACCTGCTTCACCAACTGGATTGGGGTTCATAGATAATAGACCGGTTTTTCTTTTATCTGGCAATCCTGTTGCTGCTATGGTCGGTTTTGAAGCCTTTGTGGCACCTGCTATTTCTCTTATGCAAGGAGAAAAACCTAAGTCTATATATTGTGTTAAAAAAGGAAAGGTTATAAAAAAAGTGGTATCAGAAATAGGAAGAACAGATTTTGTTAGGGTTAAAATAAAAGGAGATGAAATTGAACCATTAAGAATAACAGGTTCTGCTATTCTAACATCCACCATCAGAGCTGATGGTTTTATTGTTATTGATAAAGAATCAGAAGGGCTAAAAGAAGGAGAAGAGGTGGAGGTCTTTTTATATTAGTTATGAAACAGGAGCAATTTCTTACATTTTATACTAAAGAAGAGGCAGAGGATCTATTTAAAAAGTATATAAAAGATGAGCCTTTAGGAGAGGAAGAGGTTAGTTTAGATCAAGCTTTAGGTAGGATCATATCAAGGGATATAGTCTCTCCTATTGATGTTCCTTACTTTCATAGATCCAATGTGGATGGTTTTGCTTTAAAGGCAAGTGATACCTATGATGCAGATGAAGAATCTCCAATAACCTTAAAATTAAATAATGAAGAGATTACAACTGGGATGGTTCCAAAATTGATAGTAAAACCTGGTACAGCAACATATATAGCAACAGGGGCAGTTATACCAAGAGGTGCAACAGCTGTGGCAATGGTAGAGTGGACTGAGATAAAAGATGATGATGTTTTAATCTATCGCTCGGTTGCCCCAGGTGAAAATATTGCTTATGCTGGTTCTGATATTATGGCAGGGGAGATAGTTTTAAGAAAGGGGCAGGTTTTAACATCAAGGGAAACCGGACTTATTGCTGCTGTTGGTTTAGATAAAGTTTATTGTTATAGAAAGCCAAAAATAGCAATCATATCCACAGGTGATGAGGTAATCTCTCCAGGGGATAAAATAAAAGAAGGTCTTGTTTATGATAGTAACAGTCGAATAATAGCTGATATTGTTAGAGAAAATTATTGTGAACCTTATTATATGGGTATATGTAGGGATAATGAAGATGAACTTATCAAACGGCTTGAAAAAGCACTTAAAATGGATATGATTATTCTTTCTGGAGGAACATCCAAAGGTGTTGGTGATTTTACTTATAGGATAATCGATAGGTTAGGAAAACCAGGGATTGTGGTTCACGGTGTTAGAATAAAACCAGGAAAACAATTATGCTTAGCTGTTTTAAAAAACAAACCTGTTGCGGTGCTACCTGGTTTTACAACCTCTGCTGTGATTACCTTTAATGAGTTCATTAAACCAATTATAAGAAATATGGCAGGTGCTTTTAGAGAGAAGACGAAAACTCTTTTTGCAAAGACAGCTATTAAGATTCACTCCTATGGCGGAAGACGAGAATATATGCTTGTAAATTTAGTTCATAACAAAGGAGAGATATGGGCTTATCCAATAGACAAAGACTCTGGTTCCACCTCTGCACTTGCTTATGGTGATGGCTATATTCAGATTGAGGAAAACCAAGAGATGATCGAGAAAGGTAAAAAGGTTAAGATCAATCTACTAAGTGAAAACTACCAGTTAGCTGACTTGATTATTATTGGAAGTCATTGCGTGGGTATTGATATGCTTATTTCGATTTTAAAGGAGTATGGTATATCATCCAAGATCATATCAGTAGGCTCAACTGCTGGTTTAATGGCAGCATCAAGAGGGGAGGCAGATATAAGCGGTATACACCTCTTTGATGAAAAAAGCGGTATCTATAATATACCCATTGTGAAATCCTTTCATGAATTAGCATTAATTAGGGGTTATATACGAAAGCAGGGTATTCTTTTTAGAAAAGGTGATCCTTTTTCTGGAAATGAAACCCTTGAAGAGATTGTGAGAAGAACCATTGAAGAGTCTGAAATTAGCATGATAAACAGAAATAAAACTTCAGGAACAAGGATCTTCTTTGACAAGATGCTAAAAGAGATCTTTAATAAAAATGGATGGGAATTTAAAAACGTTTATGAGATGATTTCAGGTTATGA
>JAFDIG010000206.1 GCA_019308145.1 Deltaproteobacteria bacterium
TTTATTTTAGAGAGAGGAAGATCAAATAATGATGCAATCTTGTTTCTCCAAGGAAATGGTGTTTGAACAGGGAGATAGATGTTAAGAATTCCATAACTATCTATGTATGCAACAGAGATATGTGGTTCTAAAAAAAGGCAGTGAACTGCCTGAGTAGAAAATTCTTCTTCAACAATCAGATCGCATTCATCAAAAGCCTCTTTTCCTCTTCCCCTTATAATTTTGGATTGATGAGCAATATTTTTAGGTGCATCATCATGAATAAGCAGGTCATCTCTACCGATTGCCTCTTTAGGTGATAAAAAATAAGGAAGAGGCTCATATTTTACCTTTATTAAGGAAAGAGCCTTTTTTGCGATTTCAAGATCCTTTGCCGCAACTGCTGCTACCTCTTCACCAACAAAACGAACCTTATCAACAGCTAAAATATTTCTATCAGGTTTCTGCGGTCCATACTTCTCTTTTGGCAAATCCTTAGCTGTTATAACAGCGGCAACGCCAGGGAAAGCTTCTGCTTTGGTAGTATCGATATTTATGATCCTCGCATGAGGATAAGGAGAGCGTAATATTGCAGTATGAAGCATACCCGGAAACTCTAAATCACTAAAAAATATAGCCTTCCCAGTTGCTTTTTCATAGCCATCTACTGATTCTATTTGTTCCCCAATGTAGTGGTATTTACTCTCTGGGATTTCAACAGAAGTTGCTATGTTGGAGATCGCCTTTGTTTGAGGTAAAAGGTTATCTCTTTTTTTCATTTTTTCTTCCTTGCCGCATCTTTAATCGCTTCAATGATCTGTATATAACCTGTACAACGGCATAAATTTCCTGAAATCCCTATCTTTATATCATCAATAGTTGGATCTGGTTTTTCTTTTAATAGACCATGTGCTGATATAATCATACCAGGTGTACAAAAACCACATTGTATAGCACCTTTTTTAATAAAAGCCTCTTGAAGAGGCGAAAGCCCATCCTTAGGGGTTATGCCTTCAATAGTTGTAACATGCCTACCCTCTACCTTTGGGGCTAATATAAGGCAACTGTTAACAGGTTTCCCATCTAAAAGCACTGTGCATGCACCACATTCCCCATAACCACAACCCTCTTTTACACTGATTAATCCAAATTCATCTCTTAAAAGATTTAATAGGGTAGTATCAGGTTTAACACTTGCTTCTACCTTCTCGCCATTTAAAAAAAAGCTAACTTTAAGATTCATAGGTTAAGCCTTATTAATTCCCAGTTTTTACCAAAAAGTGAATGAATTTCATCTGGTATAGCCTTCTCGATCTTAACAATATATATTTCATGAATAAGAAAATCCCTAATCAAGTTAATAAGTCCTAAATTTTCTGTCCAAACCCCTCTTTCTTCCGGAAAACTTCCAAACAATGCTTTAACATTATCTTTAATCACTATAAATCTTCTCTGCTGTTTTTCTCTATAAAGAGGATCACTTGGTCTATGATTATATATTTCGCCAACCTTCAGACTGACATCACCATATGTGAGAGTAATAATTCTAACACCTTTTGAATATGCCCTTTTTATTGTATGTCGTATGGATCTATATTCTTGCTGCCATAAGCCTAAAAAAATAAGTTTCTCAGATTCTTGTATCATCTCCTTAGCTCTATTGATAATCTCCTTACGACCTGAAATATTCCATGCAACAATTTCATCTTTTCCTTTTTGGTTATATAAAAAATCAAGTTTTTCCTTAAGATGTGCAAAAACTTTATTATATTGATTTGAGAGATTATCTATTACCTCTGATGGTGGACGAGGGAAATAACGGACAGGCTTTGTATCTATTGGAATAATTAGCTCTTTTTCAACAAGCTGTGATAGAACAGTATAGATTTTGGAAGATGGGATGCCACTTTTTTTGCTTAACTCATAACCAGTAGCTTTGCCATTTTTTAAAAGGCTAAGATAGGCTTTTATTTCATATGATGAAAAATCTAAACGCGAAAGCATATCTTTTAGATCTATCATTGATCAAGTACCATATTTATCGCCCCTTTAGGACAAACCCAAGCACATATACCACATCCTTTACAATAATCTAAATCAATAATGATCTCTCCTGTAATCATATCGCGAGTTATAGCTAAATCTGGACATACAAGACGGCAGAGATCGCACGCCTCACAACTTATATTACCTAAACAGCGTTTGGACTCATCTTTTGCTTCTTGTTGGTTTAAAGGGGGAACATGATGGTTAAAATCTAACTTTAAAAATTTTTCTTCTCTTTTCTCTCTTGGAAGATTTTCTCTACTACATTTCAGATTAAGCATTTCTCTATTTCCTCTTTAAATAATTAACGACCTTAGCCGCGATCTCTTTACCAGAGGCAACTGCTTGTGCAACCGTAGATGGACCTATCACACCGTCTCCAGCAGCAAATATAGCCTCATTATAACCTTTAACTATACCATCTTCCTCTAATAAAATCGTTTCCTTGTCAGAAATAGCTTCTTTTTTCATAAATGAGAGTTCAGAACGCTGTCCTATAGCGGGAATAAGAAAATCTGCATCTATAATAAAGGGCTCGCCATAAGTATATAGTTTAGCTTTTCTTCCTTTTTCACCTTCCTTAAAACGGGTTGCAACACACTTAAGTCCTTTTAGTCTCCCATTTTCTTTTAATATTTCAGTTGGAATCACCTGAAATCTAAACTTAACGCCCTCTCGCTCAGCAGCTTTTATCTCTAACTCATCAGCAGGCATATCCTCTTTTCTTCTTCTATATAGAACGACCACATCCTTAGCACCTAAACGTATTGCAACCCTGGAGGCATCAATTGCAGCATTACCACCACCAACAACAATAACATTACCAAAAAGCTCAACATTTTCCCCAAGATTTACCTTCCTCAAAAATGTTAAGCAATCAATATAATTTTCAGTATTATCTTCACCTGGTATATCTAAAAGGACTGATTTATGCGTTCCAATTGCAAAAATTAAAGCATCAAACCGATCTTTTTTCAGATCATCAAATAAAAGATCCTTGCCAAAAATAACACCTTTCTCAATCTTAACACCTAATTTTGTGATCATCTCAACATCATGATCAATTATCTCCCTTGGCAAACGAAAAGAAGGTATGCCAACCCTTAGCATACCTCCTGGTGCAGGTAGTGAATCAAAAATGGTTACATCAACTCCATTAATAGCAAGTTCAAAAGAACAGGCAAGACCTGCTGGACCTGCGCCAATAATTGCAACCTTTTTTCTTATTGAAGGGGCTTTTCTCATTTTAAGAATATCAAAAATCTCATCTATATGATCCATCTCATAGCTAATTGCATAACGTTTAAGCTCTCTTATTGATACAGGATCATCCCATGAGCCTCTTAAGCATGCTTTTTCACACGGATGATGGCAAACATATCCTAAAACAGCTGGAAGTGGATTATCCTGACGAATAACAGAAACAGCATCTTTAAGTTTTCCTTCATATATGAGATGGGCATATTCTCTTACCTTTTGTCCAACAGGGCAAGCATCTTCACAAGGAGGAAGTTTTTCCTTTTCAAGGAGTTCACTATTCTTATAAAGATAACCCCTTGTAGTCTCTTCATCATACCTTAAGTCTGGCAAAAACTCTGCAGGACATTTGCGCAAGCAAACACTGCATGTCTGACAAATCTCTTTGTTTACTACTGGTATATGAGTTCTTCCAACAACCATTATCTCTCCCTTTTCGCTTTACTTCCTAATTCAAAGCCTAAATTTATTGCCTTTAAATTTAATTCTTTAAACCTGGGAGGTGTATGTTCTTCAACTGCTTTTATAAGAGCAGTGTTTGATACAACATTTGTAATTTCAGATAATGATCCAAGCATAACCATATTGGCAACCTGCTTATTTCCTATTTTTTCAAGAGCACTTCTAATCGCATAAACAGGATAATGTGTAGCAGTTGAATCTTTAGATGGTTTCACCTCAGTTGAATCATAAATAACCACACCATTTTCTGCTACTTCAGAAATAAATTTATCATAAGCCCCTTGCGACATTGAAACCAAAATATCTGCCATAATTACATGAGGAAAAGCAATCGGCTTAGAGGAAAAAACAACCTCTGCCTTACAAGCAGAGCCTCTTGCCTGAGCTCCATAAGAGTTAGAACCAGATACCCAATACTTATCATTGATCCCTGCATAACCAAGGATAACCCCAGCAAGGACTATCCCTTGGCCACCAAAACCACTTAACCTTATCTGTTTTATATCAGCCACTTACAAACACTCCTGTTATGATTTTATCTTTTAGTTCATCCTTGTTCATGGAGATAGAATCTTCCTTTGATATGATCTTATTAACAATATAGTCATATACATCAGGTATTTTATCCATTTTATTTCTGCGGCCAAACTGGGTTGGACAAGGAGAGAGCACTTCAATAAAGGAAAAACCTTCTTTCTTTATCCCTTCTTTTATAGCTTCTTTAAGCAAGATCGGTTGTGTTACAGAAAATCTCGCAACAAAACTTGC
>JAFDIG010000207.1 GCA_019308145.1 Deltaproteobacteria bacterium
GAAACTCATCTTGGTATTGCTTTCCATATTCCAGGGATTTTTAATAAGGATTCCTTTGCCCTTGATATTATTGCAACCATATTAGGAGATGGTCGATCTTCAAGGCTTTACAATATCTTGAAAAATCAAGCATCTCTTGTCCATACTGTAGACAGTTTTGCCATCACTCCAAAAGATCCTGGTTTATTAATAATAAGATGCAGGTTAGACTCCAAGGATGTAAAAGAAACTTTATTAAAAATAAAGGAAGAACTCAACAAGTTAAAAAAGGTAAAGGTTACTCCTTCAGAATTAAAAAAGGCAAAAGTAAAGATAAAGAGCGATTTTATTTATGAAAAGGAGACAATGCAGGGATTAGCAAATAAATTTGGTTATTTTGAAACCACTGTTGGGGATTTATCATTTGAAGAAAAATATTTAAAAGGAATAGAGGATGTAACCGCGGAAAAAATAATCAAGATAGCAGAAAAATACTTCAGATGGAACAATATGAGCCTTGTAATTTTGGGGCCTAAAGGGATCAAAAAAAGTTTAAATAAGGATGAACTGATATCTCTTTTCTCAGAAAAGAAAAAAGAAAAAGAATCAATATATGCAAAAAAGTTTACCCTTGATAATGGGATCCGTCTCATAATCAGGGAAAATCATACTGTACCAATGTTTGCAATGAACATCGCTTTTTTGGGTGGATTAAGATTTGAAACAGAAAAAAATAATGGTATAACCCGCTTTCTTTCCTTAATGCTTACAAGAGGCACAAAAAATCGAACTGCTAAACAGCTTGCAGAGGAAATTGAATCTATGGGTGGAAATATCACCTCATATTCTGGGAGAGATAGTTTTGGTATTGAAGCTAAATTTTTAAAACAAGATCTTGATCACGCTTTAGATATAGTTAGTGACATCGTACTACATTCAAACTTTCCAAAAAATGAGGTAGAAAAAGTTAGAAAAGATTTAAAAGGAGCTATAAAACAACAAAAAGATAATATGGTCTTATCAACTTTTAAAATTTTCACAAAGAATCTTTATGCAAATCACCCTTATGGAATGCCTGTTCTTGGCACCTTATCATCTATAAATAATATAAAAAGGGAAGATCTTATAAAATTTTATAAAAAGTTTGTTGTTCCATCTAATATGGTAATTACAATTGTAGGTGATATAAATGAATCAGAGGTAAGAGATGAGCTTAATAAAAGGTTCAAGTCGATGAAGGCAAAATGTATTAAATTCCCTAAAATTCCTTCTCCTATTCCTCCATCTAAGATAAAATTAGCACAAAGAACAGCTCAAAAAGAGCAAGCTCATTTTATTTTAGGTTTTATGGGGTTAGATATAAAGGATAATGATAAATATGCACTTGATATAATCTCTGCAGTGATGAGTGGTCAGGGTGGAAGATTATTTAAGGAGCTAAGGGATAAACAGAGCCTTGCCTACTCTGTTGCATTTTTTTCAAGGGAATATATAAACAATGGCTTTATTGGCATATATATGGGAACCAAAAAAGAGAATTTAGATTTAGCAGTTGAAGGGGTAAAAAACGAGCTTAAAAAACTTATTCAAAAGGGAATAACTAAAGAAGAATTAAAAAGGGCTAAAAGATATCTTATTGGGAGTTATGAGATAGGGCTTCAATCATTCAAGGCTCAAGCTTCATATCTTACCTCTGATGAGATTTTTGGATTAGGTTTTTTAAATTTTCTTTCATATCCTGAAAAGATTAAAAGTGTAACGGTTGCCGATACAAATAGGGTCATTAAAAGGTTGATAAATTTGAATAAATATGTCCTTGCAATAATAAAACCAGAATAATTTTTATCCTTATTTAAAAATGGAAAGAAAAGACCTCGCAAGTTATGCATCTAAAAGCAACCAATCAAAAGGCAGAAGATACGTTGAAGAGTTTAAAGATGACCGACCTGCCTTTGAAAGGGATAGGGATAGAATAATACATTGTGCTGCCTTTAGAAGATTAATGTATAAAACTCAAGTCTTTGTTATACATGAAGGGGATTATTATAGAACAAGACTAACCCATTCTCTTGAAGTAGCACAAATTGCCCGTGGGATTGCCCGAAGACTTATGCTTAATGAAGAGTTGTCTGAAGCTATTGCCTTGGCTCATGATTTAGGCCATACTCCATTTGGTCATGCAGGAGAAGCTGCACTAAATAAAATGATGAAGGGTAAAGGTGGTTTTGAACATAACCTGCAAAGCTTAAGGATTGTTGATAAATTAGAAGAAAGATACCCAAATTTTTCAGGACTTAATCTTACATGGGAAACAAGAGAAGGACTTGCAAAACATATCACTTCTTATGACCAACCATTTTATAATGAACTTAAAGAATATGACATGGAAAAACCACCATCTTTAGAGGCTCAGGTTATAAACTTTGCTGATGAAATAGCATATAATAATCATGATATTGATGATGGACTTGAATCTGGTATTCTTAATCCAGAAGAACTTGAAACAGTTCCCCTATGGCAAATAGTGATAAATAAAGTTAGAGAGAAACACCCTTCTCTTTCAGCAAGAAAATTACGTTATCTTTCTATAAGCTCACTCATTGGTTTATTTATTACTGATTTATGTGAAAATAGCCTTAAAAAAATAAAGGATAATAATATTATCTCAACAGATGATGTAAGGAATTATAATACTTTTTTAATAGGATTTTCTCCTTATATTGAAGAATTAAATCAACAACTTAAAGACTTCTTATTAAAAAAGCTTTATCAACATTATAGGGTTGAAAGGATGCATTTAAAAGCAGAAAGGATCATAACAGAGCTTTTTACCGCTTATCGTGATAATCCATCTATCTTACCTGACTCTTACCAAAAAAGGATAAAACAAGAGCCAAAAGAAAGGGTAATATGTGACTATATAGCAGGCATGACCGATCGCTTTGCTATGGAAGAATATAAAAGACTCTTTGATCCCTTCTATAAATTAATATAATATCTTATAAAAATTTTAAGAAAATAGAAACAAATCATTCATGATGAGGTATAACGCATATAATCTTTAGCGAGCCTGTCCCTGTATTAATAAATTGATGTTTTTCATTAGGTTCAACAAAGATTGTATCTCCAGATTTAATAGGAACTTCTTCTTTTTCTCCCTTTATCTTTCCCATACCCTCCAAAACAAAAACCTCATGTTCCCATAGATGTTGATGAAAAGGGGTATTGCCTCCTGGTCCGATATCAAAAACCCTCATAGCAAAGTTTGGTGCACCATCTTCTTTAGATATCACCCATCTTATGGTAGTATTTCTTGCCCCTTCATCTTTTACCTTTTCTTCTTTTACATCTAAATAATTTTGTACCTTCATTTTATGCCCTCACTATCTTTTCTCTACCATTTTTTACATCTTTGGTAGCATTTCGTGTATCTATTATCAAAGGGGAGTGCTCAACTATCCATGAATAGTTATAAACAGAATGGTCAGTCACAATAATAGCCGCATCTATACTTGATAAAAGCTCTTCTGAAAGCTCAACAGATTCCATATTAAAATTATATCTTCTTGTTGGCGTTAATTTTGGTATATATGGATCATTATAGATCACCTCTGCCCCTTTATCCTTTAATATATTGATAATCGTAAGAGCAGGAGACTCTCGCATATCATCCACATCCCTTTTATATGCTACCCCTAAAATCAATATTTTTGCCCCATTAAGGCTTTTCTTCTGTTTATTTAATGCATCTATCACTCTTTCCACTACATAGTATGGAATTGAAGTATTTATCTCCCCTGAAAGCTGAATAAATCGGGTTGGGAAATCAAATTCTTTTGCTTTCCATGAAAGGTAAAAAGGATCAATAGGTATACAGTGGCCACCAAGCCCTGGGCCAGGATAAAAAGGTGTAAAACCAAAAGGTTTTGTTGCTGCTGCGTCAATAACCTCCCATATATCTATCCCCATTTTGTTTGCGAGTATCTTTAACTCATTTACAAGAGCAATATTAACACTTCTGTATATATTCTCAAGTAATTTAGTAAGTTCCGCAACCTTTGGAGACGATACTTCTATTACTTTATCAATTATTTTGCTATAAAGTAGAGAAGATACTTTAGTACAATTTGATGTTACCCCACCAACTATTTTAGGTATACTTTTGGTAGAGAATTTTTTATTCCCTGGGTCTTCTCTTTCAGGAGAAAACGCTAAAAAAAAGTCCTTTCCAACCTTTAGACCTGTCTGGCTAAGTTTACCAAGAATCAACTCTTCGGTGGTGCCAGGGTATGTTGTAGATTCCAAAATAATAAGTTGCCCTTTACGGAGCCTTTGCTTTATTAATTCAACAGTCCTTTCAATATACCTTAAATCTGGCTCCTTTTTTTCAGTTAAAGGAGTAGGAACACATATCAATATACAATCTGGCTCATTAAGCCTACGAAAATCAGTAGTAGCAATAAACTTATCTCCTATCTTTTCAAGCAATCTTGAT
>JAFDIG010000208.1 GCA_019308145.1 Deltaproteobacteria bacterium
AAGCCTGGAACAAACGTTCATGTTTTCCCTGTGATATCTGGGTTTGTAGGAGGGGATACCTTAGGGGCAATAATATCTCAAATGCCTCATAAAAAAGAAGAGGTAACTCTAATTATAGATATTGGTACTAATGGTGAGCTGGTTTTAGGAAATCGTAATGGATTATGGGCAACCAGTTGTGCTACAGGCCCAGCATTAGAAGGATCACATATCTCCTGTGGAATGCGTGCTGCTTATGGCGCCATTTATAAGGTAGATATTGATCCTTCTACATATAAGATTTACTACGAGGTTTTGGGGGATTCAAAAAAGATTCCTCCAAAAGGAATCTGTGGTTCTGGAATTATTGACGCAATCGCTTCAATGCGACGGGCAGGATTAATTTTAGAAAATGGCAGACTGAATGAGGATAAACCAGGTATTATTTCGGATGCTGATGGAATTGGGCGAAAATTTGTTTTAGTGCCTAAAGGCAATAAAAGTTCAGAAAAGGAAATATACATCTCTTTAATGGATATAAGGCAGATACAGCTTGCAAAAGCAGCAATATTAACAGGAATAAAAATGCTTATGCGTAAAAGCGGAATTACTCATATTGATAAAGTGGTTTTAACAGGTGCATTTGGAGCAAAATTTAATTGGAAAAATGCTGTTACTATTGGTATGTTGCCTGATGTTTCTCTGTTTAATGATGTCAATGTTGTTGAAAATGGCGCTGGTGTTGGAGCAATTATGGCTCTACTTGATAAAAAATATAGAGATGAAACGTTGGAATTGTTAAATAAAATTAGATTTATAGAGTTAGCAAAAGAGCCTGATTTTCAAGTTGAATATACTAATTCTTTAGCATTCCCTCCTATAAAGGATAAAAGCATTATGTAGGGCGATTAATTACCCCCTACTCTCATTTATCTTACTTCATCGCTTTTAATTTTTCTATCTTAAGACCTTCCCATATTTCAACACCTCTTGTTCTCATCTCATTTATAGCTTTCCTTGATGTCTCCTTAGATACCCCACGGCACAAATCATTGACAAAGATTACATGATAACCAAGGTTTACTGCATCTATAATTGTTGCTTTTACACAATAATCAGTGGCAATTCCATAAACTACCAAAGTTGTAATCTTATGTTTTTGGAGTATATCGTTAAGTCTTGTTTTATGTCCACCATCATCTTCAAAACCAGAGTAACAATCATAATTTTTGTAGATTCCTTTCTGTATAATAGCATCAAAAAGACGATTATCAATTAGAATCTTTGCTCCTGGAGTTTTCTGGATGCAGTGAGGAGGCCACAGTACCTGTGTCCGACCATCTATATTTATAACATCAAACGGTTTTTTGCCTGGATGGTTAGTGTAAAAAGATATATGGTCTTTAGGATGCCAATCCTGAGTGGCAAATACTGGGAAGCCTGCTTTTTTAAGAGCTCTTGTTGCTTTTTCAACCTTTTCAATATATGCTTTATCAGTACCAGGGACTGCTAAAGATCCATATTTATAATGGGTAAAATCACCTTGAACATCAACAACTATAACACCTACTTTTACTTGAGCCATTCCAAATCCTCCTATCATAAATAGAAAAAGGAAAAATAGAATAAAAAAATAACTTTGCTTTTATATTTATCTTTCTATAAATATTTATATCTTATGTAATATATATTAGGTAGATAAAAAGTCAAGAACGAGGATAGAAGAAGTTATTATGTAAAAATTTTCATAAAATTGGAATAATTTTAGGAATTAAAAAGTTACAGATTTAAAAAGTGATGGAGTTCTTTTATAATAAAAAAATGATAATTTTCAAATCTTAAATCTTAATTCAATTTAAATATTTGAAAAGTAATTTCCCTTGACCTCTTTTCCCTTTTTCCATAAGATGATCTAAATTTTTAAGGAGGAAAGATATGAAAAGTTATCGCAAAGAGCTATGGTTTCATGTTAATAAAAGAAGAGATTTTATAAATATAACCCCTCAAGTAGCTCAGTGTGTGAAAGAAAGCGGTATTAAAGAAGGGCTTTGTTTGGTAAACGCAATGCATATAACTGCTTCTGTTTTTATTAATGATGATGAGCCTGGACTTCATCATGACTATGAAGTATGGTTAGAGGAGCTTGCACCTCATGAGCCTATATCACGGTATTGGCACAATAGAACAGGGGAAGATAATGGTGATGCACATCTAAAAAGGCAGGTCATGGGTAGAGAAGTTGTTATAGCTATAACAGATGGAAAACTTGATTTTGGGCCATGGGAGCAGATATTTTATGGTGAGTTTGATGGTAGAAGAAGGAAAAGGGTATTAGTTAAAATAATTGGTGAGTAAAAATGAGTTGGGAAGCAAAGATAGATGAAATTGCTAACGATAATCTTTCAGGATCAGAAATTATAACCAGAAAAGCTGCAGATCTTATCTTAAATGTCTTAAAAAATTTATCAGATCCAATTGGTGAAGATGAACTTTTAAGTTTAGGCAAAAGATTAATTGAAGCAAAACCAGATATGGCACCATTAAAAAATATGGTAAACAATCTTTTTTTAGCGTATGAACAAAGAGAGGACCTTATTAATTGGATCAAAGGATTTATTAAAGAAGGGTCTCAAAAAGTAAAGATGGTAACTGAAAAAGGAGTAAACCTGATCAAATCAGGAATGACGGTTATGACTCATTCAGCAAGCTCTACCCTATCTTTTACTTTTATCACTGCGTTTCAAAAAGGCATTAAGTTTAAGCTTTTTATCACTGAATCTAGGCCTAAGCAAGAAGGGATTGCTATGGCTAAAAAGATGGCAAGCGCGGGTATTCCAGTCACTCTTATAACAGATTGTTCTATTTTTGCTCTCATGGAAAAATGTAATATTTTTTTAGTTGGGGCTGATTCTGTTACTTTAGATGGGGTGATAAATAAAGCAGGGACAAAAGGATATGCGCTTTTTGCAAATTATTATAAAATTCCTTTTTATTGCCTTACAACTACAAGTAAGATATTACCAGAGGCACTTTCTCAACCGTTTTCTATAAGAGAGGAGGATCCAACAGAGATTTTATCTCCGCTGCCAAAGGGTTTTCATGTGTTAAATTTCTATTTTGACATCACCCCTTTAAATTGGTTTTCAGGAATAGCTACTGAAGATGGCATATTATCCAAAGATGATTTAAGGATTTATATCTCAAAACAAAAGATTTCTGATTTATGGGAAAAGAGGTAAAAGGTTATGACAAGGATTTACATTGTTAGACACGGTAACACATTATGGAATAAGGATAAGATATTTAGGGGACACAAAGATATACCTCTTGATGAGACAGGAAAAGAAGAAGCAAAAAAAGTGGCAGATGTTATGTCCGAGATAAAAATAGACAAGATATTTTCCTCGCCTCTTTTAAGGGCAAAGGAAACAGCTGATATCATAGCAAAACCTCATAATTTAGATGTTGAAAAAGAGAATGCTTTTATTGATATATCATTTGGAGAATGGCAGGGGATTTCACTTAACAAGGTAAAGGAAAAATGGCCAAAACTTTATGATAAATGGTTAAATGAACCAGATAAGGTTAAATTTCCAAAAGGTGATAGGTTAGAAGATGTTTTGAAAAGAAGTGTTGGTAAAATAAAGGATTTGGTTAATATATATTCAGATAAAAATCTCCTTATCGTCTCTCATAGGGTAGTGAATAAAGTAATGATATTAGGTTGCCTTGGAATAGATCTTTCTCATTTTTGGCAGATTGGACAAGATACATGCGCAATAAACCTTATTTTGTATAATGGAAATTCCTTTATACTTTCAATCTTAAACGACACCTGTCATATTGCTCCAATAGCTTATCAAGGCAAAAAAGCAGATTTTTGATCATCATTATGAAAAAAATTCTTTCTATATATATTATTAAAGAGCTTATACCACCATTTTTGCTTGGAATTCTTATTTTTACATCTATATTCCTTTTAGGAAAACTGCTCGATTTGGTAGAGATGGTATTAAATAAAGGTGTTCCATTTATTGATATCATAAAGATCTTTTTCTTTATTCTTCCATCATTTTTTGTTTTTGCTGTTCCTCTCTCTTTTCTTTTAGCTGTAATTATAGCTTTTTCTCGGCTTTCTGGAGATGGTGAAATTATTGCAATGAAGGCTGGCGGAATAAGCCTTTATCAGATGTATTTACCTGTTTTTTTGTTTTCTATTTTTGCTATGCTTTTTACTGCAACTATCACTATATATGGTATGCCATGGGGCAATAGAAACCTTAAGCAAACAATATTTGCTATTGCAAGAACAAAAGCACATTTAGAATTAAAGGAGAGGGTCTTTAATTCAAGTTTTAAGGATATGGTGATCTATATTGATAGGATATCATCTCATAACGGATTGATGAAAGGGATAATGATTCAAGATGAGAGAGATAAGGATGCTATTAATACCATTTTTGCTAAAGAAGGAAGGATTATTGCA
>JAFDIG010000209.1 GCA_019308145.1 Deltaproteobacteria bacterium
TAAAAAGAAAATCATTGCTGCTATCCATGCAGGATGGAAGGGTGTTGGTAAAAATATAGTAGGAAAAGCAGTGAAAAAGATGCAAGAAGTATTTAAAACCTGCCCCACTGATATATTAGCAGCCATAGGCCCTTGCATAAGAGGATGTTGTTATGAAGTTGATAATAGAGTTAAAAATCTTTTTGAACAAAATGGAATAAAATGGCAAGAATATTCTTATAAAAGTAGAGTTGGGCACTTTTTTATTGATCTTTTAACCATTGTCATTGATCAACTTTTAGATGCTAACCTAAATCTCAAAAATATCCAAACCTTTTCAATTTGTACCTCCTGCCATGTTGATATCTTTTTTTCATATAGAAAAGAAGGAGGAATATTTGGGGAACAGCTAAATTTTATTGAGCTTGCCTAACCCATCTTTTTCATTGACTGTTCTGCTGCTATAAGCACAGGATCATATGGTGCTGAAAATGGTGGTGCATATGCGAGATCAAATCTTGAAATATCATCAAGAGTAGCTTTAAAATGTAAAGCTGCGGCTAATGTATTTATTCTTCTTGCCACACCTTCTTTGCCTACCATCTGTGCCCCTAACAAGCGAGAACTTTTTTTGTCAAATATATATTTTATCATCATTCTTTGTGATCCAGGCATATACCCAACTTTTGATTCAGCCCTAATAAAATGTGTACCAACATCAAAACCAGCAGCTTTTGCCATTCTTTCATTTAATCCTGTAAATGCAACTTCAAGGTCAAATACTTTAAAGGCAGACGAACCAACAACCCCATAAAAGAGAGCATGTCCACCTGCTGCATTTTCTCCTGCGGTGCGTCCCTGTTTATTTGCTATATCCCCTAAAGGGGTAAAAACATAACTTTGACTTACTAAATTAAATACCTCACAACAATCCCCTGCAGCAAATATATCATCTATATTTGTGCGCTGTGCCATATCTGTGTGAATAGCACCAGTATCACCAAGCTTTATACCTGCATTTTTGGCAAGCTCAACATTTGGGATAACCCCTATTGATGTGAGTACAATATCAGCATCAAACTCACCTTGATTGGTCTCAACACCTAAAGCCAGACCATCTTGACTGACTTTAAAAGCTTCTGTCTTAGCATTTGGAATAAACTTAACACCTTTTTCCTCTATTTCATTTAATACCTTTTGGGCTATCTCAGGTTCTAAAATGGATGCAACAGGCAGATTATACAGAGATATAAGATATGTTTCAATACCTCTATCTCTAAAAGCCTCAGACATTTCAAGACCTATAAGACCAGCCCCAATTATCACTCCTTTTTTAGGATTGGTTTTGTCTATGTAATCTTTTATTGTTATGCCATCTTTCAAATCCTTAAGAGAAAATATATTTTTTGCATCATTTCCAGGAATATTAAACTTTCTTGAACGAGCCCCAGTTGCTACTACCAGTTTATCATAATGAATCCACTCACTTTTTGATTCTTTTATATTAAATACTTCAATCTTCTTATTTTCAGGATCAATTTGAGTTACTTTGTGAAAAAGACGGACATCAACATTTTGTGCTTTAAATTGTTCAGGGGTTCTTGCAATAAGCTTTCTTTGCTCTTTTACTACATCACCGATGTAATAAGGAGTCTCTCAGGCACCATATGAGACAAATGGACCTTGCTCATACATTATAATTTCTAAATCAGGATTAACTCTTGAAGCTTTTGCAGCTGCACTTGGCCCACCTGCTGAACCACCAACAACCACAAGTCTCTCTTTCACTTTGTTCATATATTTCCTCTATCAAAATAATAATAGATACCCTTATAAAAAAGTTCTTTAATCAAATTGCTGCTTCAAATCTTTTCTCAAGCTCTTTTATGCAATCAATACCAAAGATCTCTTTCACCTTTTCTCTACATGCTTCATCCCCTAACAACTCCTTGCATAGAGAGGGCACTACTTCATTAAAAAATTCTGTCTTTTCTTCTTTTGAAAAATTCTCAATCTCTTGTTTTAATTCTTCCATCTTCATAACCTCATACTCCTTTCTCTTTTAAGGCCTATCAAAATATGATAGGTTAAAAAGCTATTTTTATAATATCTTTATAAATAAATATAGCTACTTTAACCTGAAATAGCAATAAAAATTTTTAGGAAATAGATAGAAACTTTACTTAAGTTTAGAAGAATCAAGGTGAGTACAGTCCCGCTTTTATAGGTAAATACGTTGAAAGCACAGGGATAAAAGATATTATAATCAATGCAATAACTGCTCCTATAACATAAGGAATTGCTTCTTTTGCAATAGGGTCAAGATCACTATCTATAAGATTAGCAGCAGTAAATAGATTAACCCCAACTGGAGGTGTTGCCTGCCCAATAGCCAAAGCAGCAACAAATATAACCCCATACCATAATGGATCAATTTTAAATGCTGCCAAAACAGGGATAAGAATCGGCATTATAAGATATGAGATAGAAATAGCATCTAAGATCATCCCTAAACCAAGTAAGAGAAGATTTATCATTAGGATCATAATAAAAGCATTAGGGGAAATCTTAACAATAAATTGGGCGGTTTTATCAATAATACCTATAACAGAAGCAGCCCAAGAAAATATTCCTGCAAAAACAACAATAAACATAATAACAGAGCTTGTGACACTTGCATCTACCAGAATCTTTACAAGTTCCCTCCATGATATAGAATGATAAATAAAGATAGCAACAAAAAGACTGTAAAAGACTGCTACAACAGCAGCCTCTGTAGGGGTAAAAACCCCAGCATATATACCCCCAAGGATGATAACAGGGGCAAGAATAGCCCAAATTGACTCTTTAAAAGCAACCAATATCTCTTTTAAGGTTCCCCTTTTCTCTAAGCCACGATATCCTCTTTTCCTTGAGATAACATAGGCAACCAAAACCATCATAAGACCAGTAAGTAATCCAGGGATTATCCCTGCAACAAAAAGAGCACTTACAGAGACACTGGTTATATTCCCATAAATAATAAATGCGATACTGGGTGGTATTACTATTGATAAATCAGAAGAAGAAGCAACAGTTGCTGCTGCAAAATGTTTGCTATAACCATGTTTGATCATAGGAGCAATAAGTATTAAGCCCACAGCAGCAGTGGTAGCAGGCCCAGAGCCTGAAATCGCTCCCCAAAACATAGCAGTAAGTACAGCTACCATAGCAAGCCCACCTACTGACTTTCCGACAATGAGCTCAAGGAAATGAGAGATCTTTGCAGCAAGCTGTGCCCTTTCTAATATAACACCAGCAAGAACAAAAAAAGGGATAGCAAGTAATGGGAACTGTCCAATACCTGAAGAAAAATTCATCCCCAACATACCAATCCCAAGATTAAATTTGAGAATGGTTATAATAGCAGCAATGCCAAGCGAAGTACCAATTGGAATACCCAAAGCCATAAGAATTACAAATATTGCAATAATAACTAATGATTCCATTAATTATTTAACCCTCTTAATTTTTTACTTGCTTCCCTATATATCCCCCTAAAAACAAAAACTGACAAAATTGGCACACCTGTATAATAGATCCAAACAGGTATCTCTAATGCTCCTGAGGTTGCATGAAAAAAGAAGATCTCATCGTATATAGTTTTGAGCATAAGTAGGTCCACAAGAACAAAAAGAAAAGCGCTTAAAGATGCACTTAATATAATAACAAACTTTCTCAATTTTTTAGGAAAGATATTATACAAAGTTATCATGCCAAGTTGCCCACCTCTTTCAAATGCAATACCTGATCCTACTACAGTGAGCCAGATAAAAAAGTTTATTCCAACCTCTTCGGTAAAGGCAAATGAAAAATGGAAAAGATATCTGCTTAAAACATTAACAAAGGCGATCGCCGCCATTGAGAAAAGTAAAATAGCACAAATCCATTCGTCTACTCTAATATGATCCTGTTTCTTTTCCATCAATAACCCACAAAAGCCCCTGCCATTTAAAGTAAGCAGGGGCTTTTAATTGATAGCTTATTTACCCATATCTGCCTTAGCTTTTTTATAGATCTCCTTCCCTATTTTTGGTACCCATTTATCATAAATAGGTTTTGTTGCCTTAATAAATGATTTAAGCTCTTTATCTGTTAGAAATGTTACCTCCATCCCTTTGCTCTTTAAAAACTTAACAGGATCAGGAATCTTCATAGTATAGTTAAATTCTTTTTTTAAGATATTGAATGATTTTTCTCCATCCAAACCACAACGGCATAAAGCCTTCTCATATCTTGCTGACTCTACAGCTGCTTCTTTTATTGCCTTACGGATATTTTCTGGAAAGGAAACCCATTCCTTTTTGTTCCAGTAAATAATAACAGGATCAACAAGGTAATTCCAGAAAGTTACATATTTGTGGTACTGATAGATTTGAACAGGGATGAGAACACCAACAGGATTTTCTTGACCATCAACTGTTCCCTG
>JAFDIG010000210.1 GCA_019308145.1 Deltaproteobacteria bacterium
TGGAGCTGTCCACATGGATTGGGAAGATGGAAAGATGATTGTGGATGTACTACAGGTGGAAAAATAGGATGGAATCAAAAATGGAGAAAACCTTTAAGAGAGGCTATGGATTGGCTAAGGGATATGGTAGATACAATATTTGAAAGAGAGGGATCAAAATTATTTAAAGATCCTTGGGAAGCAAGGAATGGTTATATTCAACTCATTTTAAATCCATCTATTGAACAAAAAGAGAGGTTCTTTAGAGAATATCAGAAAAAAGAACTTTCCTATGAGGAAAAAGTAAAAGCACTGAAACTTTTGGAGATGGAAAAAAATCGTATGTTTATGTATACGAGTTGTGGCTGGTTCTTTGCTGATATTTCAGGATTAGAAGCAAAGCAAAACATGATGTATGCAGCAAGGGTTATTCAAATTGCATCTGAATATACTCCTAATTTAGAAGAATCATTTATAAAAATGCTTTCAGAAGCAAAAAGCAATATAAAAGAAAAAAGAGATGGTGGATATATATATAAAACCGAAATAAAACCAAATATAGTAGATTTAAAAAGAGTTGCTGCTCATTATAGTATAGATTCTATCTTTCATTCCCCTAAAAAAGAGGAAAAACTCTTCTGTTATGTTATAAAAAATGATGATTATATACAACATTCTTTTGCTGAAACTTCTTTTATTACGGGGAAAATAGAGATAGAATCGATAATTACCAATGAAAAAAAAGATATAATCTTTACTGTTATACATTTTGGGGGACATGATTTTCGCTGTTCTTTAAAGTTTATTATGAATCAAAATGATAATTATCCTAAGATAAAAAAAGAGCTTGAAGATGCCTATTTATCTCATTCTATCACTGAGCTAATTAGGATAATGGATCATCACTTCCCTGGTAAATATTATACTCTAAAGGACTTATTCCTTGATAGAAGAAGGGAAATCCTTTCAAAGGTAACACAAGAGGCTTCTAAAAAATATGAAGATATCTTAAGACAGATTTATGAACATGGCAGGGATTTGATGAAAATTATAAAAAATTTAGATGGGGTTATACCATATTCTTATTTAATCGCTGCTTCTTACAGCTTAAAACAAGAATTAAAAGATAGGATTACAAAATTAAAGGATAATATATATTCAGAACGCATTGATGAGATCTTTAAAGAGATAGATTGTTTCAAACTCTCCATACCATTAGAGGATGTAATAATGGATGCAGAAAAGATCATAAACCAAAAGATGCTAACAGTAAAAGAGGGAAAAATAGAAAATGTTGTAAAGTTAATCTCTTTTTTAAATAAGTATGATCTATTGCCTTCATTATGGAAAGCACAAAATATATTTTTTGATATATTAAAAGAAAAAAAATTATTTTATGAAAAAAAGGAGGAGAGAAATCTTTTTATAGAGTTAGGAGAACTTTTAGGGTTTAAGATGGACTATTTTATCAAATATCCATTTCCTTCTTAAATATAATAAATCAAATAAGTTATCTAATCTTTTTAAGATCCTCTGGCAAGATCTTAACAGGCTAAAGATTAAAGTTCATTACAATTTAGGTAAATCGATTATAAATAATTATAACAGGTGATAAAAATTCTACTAAAGAAAGTATATATAAATTTGTAAGATATCTATAAATGTTTCCTATCCTTAATATTAACTTTTTTTAGTAAAATTAAAATAAAGCTGGTAATTCTCTGATTTCCTTGCAAAAATCCTTTTCTCATCACCTTTAACCTTATAACTGTAATATTATATGTTATATGAATAATATTTTCATTCTGAGAGGGTTAAAAATTGTTGACAATAAACCTTTTTCTATATTAAACTTTTTTTCTTAAAATTCTGTCCGGTTCCACTTATTATTAGGAGGAAATAATGGAAAATAAAAAGGTTGTTGCTGTTTTTTTATTCTTTTCGTTTCTCTTAATTCTTCTGTTGCTTTTTTTACCTGATGTCTCTTTTGCAACGCAAGGTCCAAAAGCTGAAGAAGAGATAACTATGCATCTGGGATCAAGATTACCCCTTTGGAGTATCATTCCATTTATTGGGATCTTGCTCTCAATCGCGCTGTTTCCACTTCTTCTGCCAGATTTCTGGCATCATCATTTTGGAAAGGTTTCAGCTGCGTGGGCTTTAATTTTAGCTATACCATTTATCATAGCTTTTAAAGGTGAAGCTGTCCATGAAATACTTCATATATACTTTATTGATTACATACCTTTTATTATCCTTTTATGGGGACTCTTTACTGCTGCTGGAGGGATCTTTTTAAAAGGAACTATTAAGGGAACACCAGCAGTAAATACCTTGATGCTTATAATAGGCACGATATTAGCTTCATGGATGGGAACCACAGGTGCCTCTATGTTACTTATTCGTCCTGTTTTAAGAGCAAACAAGTATCGTAAGAGAAAAGTCCATATTGTGGTCTTTTTTATTTTTCTTGTTAGCAATATTGGTTGTTCATTAACGCCTCTTGGTGACCCACCACTTTTTTTAGGGTTTTTACATGGTGTCCATTTTTTCTGGACCTTTCATCTTATACCACATATGGGTGTGATCAGTATATTTCTGCTTTTTATCTTTTTCTTGCTTGATCTTATTTATTATAAGAAAGAGAAAGAAAATATACCAAAAGAAGTTCAAAAGGAACCTATAAAGATAGAAGGCCTTTATAATATACTCTTTTTAGGGGGTATAATTGGGGCTGTGCTTATGTCTGGAGTCTGGAAAGCGGGTAAGATTAATCTGTTAGGGGTTCAGCTTTATATACAGAATATAGTAAGGGATCTTATTATTGTAGTTATGGGTCTTTTATCATGGTATGTTACCCCTAAAAGGGTAAGAGAGGATAATGCATTCACCTGGTTTCCCATAAAAGAGGTTGCCTATCTCTTTGCAGGGATCTTCATGACTATTGTACCAGCTCTTGCAATTTTAAGAGCAGGTAGTCAAGGGTCTCTTGCGTTTATAATTAATAATGTAAAAGAACCTTTTCATTACTTCTGGATTACAGGAGGTCTTTCCAGTTTTCTCGATAATGCCCCAACATATTTGACCTTTTTAAATACCGCTTTAGGTAAATTCTTTCCATCAATGGAAGAACTTGATGCTGTTCATGCTCTAATGGCGCACAAAACAGTCTTTCTTGAGGCTATATCTGCAGGAGCTGTCTTTATGGGTGCAAATACTTATATAGGGAATGCTCCTAATTTCATGGTAAGATCAATTGCTGAAGAAAATGGGGTAGTTATGCCAAGCTTTTTTGGCTATATGTTAAAATATTCTATACCAATACTTATACCTTCTTTTATATTAGTAACCTTAGTTTTCTTTAGAGGATAATAAAAAACAAAGATAAAAGCAAAAGTCTTTGCAAAAAAGATCAAGAAAAGGCTTTTGCTTTTCTTTTCTTTAAGAGATCGAAAAACGAAAAACAAAGTAAAGTAAACAGTAAGATAGGTGCTATAGAAGGAAGATAAAGTCTGTGTTCATAAACCAGCTCAAAACCAAATACAGAAGACTCTATTACTAAATTACCAAAATACCACAAGATAAAAAAACCTATTAAAGGCTTTTTTCTTAACAAAAAAAGACCTAAGGCTACAAAAATAAAGATTATAATGATTGAAAAAAATGTGGTAGGAGGAGCAAACAAACCCTTTGATAGAGGAAAATCATAATCGAGATTTAATCTTGAAGGACGGGGATAAACTATTAAAGAGAGATAATAGAGAACAACCCTTGCTTCAGTCATCAATCTTTCAGAAACCGTAAAAGGACGATTCCCATATTCATTTGATAAAATCCTTTTTAGCTGACCTAACAAATTATGTAACCCACCCATATACAAAATGCCAACAATTATCATGGGTACAAGCATTGCAAAAAAAAGTAGTGATTTCTTTTTTAAACTCCCAGGAAAAAAAGCTATCTCATAAAGAAATATGAAGAAAGGTAAAGTAGCTGCTATTTCTTTTGTCCCAAAAGCAAGGATACCAGTAATTGCCGAAAAAGAAAAATATAACCAAGCTGCCTTACCTTTTCTTTGTCTACCAAGAGAATAAAAAAGCAAAGAAAAGATGTAGAACATAGAACACATAGAGGTCATTCTTTGCACAATATAGGTTACAGCCTGTGTTTGAATAGGATGTGCAAGCCATAAAAGCCCTGTAAAAAGCGCTATCTCAAACCTCTTTTCTCTATATTTGGTTAAACCAAGGGTTGTAAATATCAAAAGGTATACCCCTATCCCTGCCAAAGCATGAATAATGATATTAACAAGGTGATATCCAAAAACATTTAATTTCCCAAAATAATAATTGATTGCAAAGGAAAGATTTGCAAAAGGTCGATTTTTTGCATATCCCATGGTAAGCGCTTTTTTTATAGAATCAATTGATAGCTCTCTCATATGAATATAAGGATTTCTTACTATATT
>JAFDIG010000007.1 GCA_019308145.1 Deltaproteobacteria bacterium
CACCATAACCAACTGAAGTAGGAACAGCAATAATTGGGCGATCAACTAACCCTCCCACAACCGAAGGAAGAGCTCCTTCCATACCAGCAACAACAATCAATACCCTTGCTTTTAAAATTTTATCATAATAATTAAAAAGTCTGTGAATCCCTGATACTCCAACGTCTTGAATGATCTCAACATCATTCCCCATGATTTTAGCAGTCACAAAAGCTTCTTGAGCAACAGAAAGATCTGATGTCCCTGCAGTAACGATCAGGATTAACCCTTTGCCTTTTTTTTCTATCTCTCTTTTTATGAGAGTAAAAACCTTTGCATCTGGATAATATTTTCCATCTGGATACTCTGATAGCACTTCCTTTGCCTTTTCAGGGGATAAACGTGTAACAAGAATATTACACTCTCTTCTATCTAAAGAAGCAATTATAGCTTTGATTTGTACTACACTCTTTTCTTCTCCAAATATAACCTCGGGAAACCCTGCTCTAATTACACGATGATGATCAACCAAAGTATGACCTAAATCTTCAAAAGGAAGAGTCTTTAACCTCTCCATTACTTTTTCTATATCAATCTCTCCATCTTTATATGCTTTTAAAATAGCTTTTAAATCTTGATCAAAATTTTTCATTTTATAAATATCTAATATTACAAGGTTTTTTTATTTTTTAAATAAAGTTTTTATTCTCTCAATAAGGTGATGCTTCTCCTTATCTTTATCAGAGGAAAAAGTTGGCTTTTTTTTAGGATATGCTGTTTTCATTACCTGAGTTTTGCCCCATTGGGTAATTTCTTTCTTTTGATAGGAAGAAGATAACTCTATATCTTTTCCTTTTTTATCTGTTTTTATTTTTAAAAATTTTGGCTCTGAAGGCAATGGCAATGGGTAAGGTAAACCTTTTTTAACCAAAAATTTTGTTTGACACTTTGGACACTTCACTTTTTGCCCTTTTTCTGAGATCTTTTTATCAGGTATATAGCCTTCAAAACCACACTCAATACATTTTATTTTCATTTATTTTCTCCTGATGCAAAGCTTTTCCTATCTTTAATAAAAAGGAATTGTCCTAAAAACAAAAGTATAGCTATTCCGACGCCAATAAACTCCATTCCCTTTGTTGGAAATACTAAAAAGGCAGAAGCAAGCAAGAAAAGAAACCTATGGAAAAGAGATAAAGGTGATCTTAAATACCCTATAATACCAATTGCTAAACATACCACTCCAATCCCAGTTATAAAAACAGCAAATATTGTCTGTAAAATGGTTCCTTTTAACAACAAAGCAGGTTGAAAAACAAAAGCAAAAGGAACTAAAAAACCTGCTATGCCAAGCCTAAATGCTTCAACTCCTGTATACATCATGTCAGAGCCAGCCAGATTAGCAGCAGCAAAAGCAGTTACCGCATCAGGAGGTGTTAAATCTGAAAGCACAGCATAATAAAAAACAAAAAGGTGAATTGTTAGAACCTCTACAGAAAAATTACCCAATGCCGATGCTCCAACAGTAACCGCGATTATATAAGCTGCTGTAGTAGGGATTCCTGTCCCCAAAACACTTACTACAACAAAAACAAGAATCATAGTAATAACCATAACACCAAAAGAAGCTTTAACCAATATGCTTCCAAAAGCAAGAGCAGCACCTGTTCTTGTAAGTGTAGCGACTATCATGCCTGATCCTGCTAAAGCAGCAGCAATAAGTCCTGCATTAACTGCTGAACGAAAGAAAGTATCAATTATCTTTTTTGGGGTCAAAAAACTTTTTTTGTCAAGAAAACTTAACCCAAAAGTGATCAAAATTACAAAAAAGGCTGATTTGCTTGGTGAATATCCATTAGCAAGAAAGTATAAAATAAAAATAAAAGGTAAAAAATAGTAAATATTTCTAATTAGTTGTTTAAATTTAGGTCTTTGATTCCGAGTTAAAGCTTTAAGCTTATCTCTTTTTGCGATCAAATGTACCATAGAAAAAACACCAAGATAATATAAAAGAGCAGGAATAATAGCAGCCTTAATAATTTTAAAATAGGATATTCCTGTAATTTCTGACATGATAAACGAACCAGCCCCCATAATTGGTGGCATAATTTGTCCACCTGTGCTGGAAATAGCCTCTATAGCAGCCGCTTCTCTTGCTTTATATCCACTTTTTTTCATTAATGGGATTGTAAAACTTCCTGTAGCATAAACATTTGCTACTGTACTTCCACTCACTGTCCCATAAAGAGCACTTGAAATTACAGATATCTTTGCAGAGCCACCTTTAGCCCATCCTGCTGCCCATATAGCAAACCTTACCAGATAATCCCCTACCCCTGCTGAAAGCATAAACCCAGCAAAAAGTATGTAGATAAAAAGAATATTAGCTGAAATACCAGTAAGAAAGCCAAATATTCCATCATCACCTGAAAGAAACATAATCTCTATTACACGATCAAAAGAATATCCTTTAAAATGAAGTATACCTGGCCAATACTTACAGGTAAAAAGATAAAATAAAGAAACTGAAATGGTTATTGCCATCCATTTTGATAAAGCACGGCGACAAGCTTCTATTACTGCAATAATTAAAAAAAAGCCTAAAAATACCTCTATAGGATATACCTTATCAACACCAAGAAATCTGAAATTTAATCTTTCTGCATGCCAAATCGTATATGCTGGCCCAACAAAACTTATTAAGCTTAATCCAATATCTATAATACTCGGTCTATGCTTTGGTGATTTTGATGTTGCAGGATAAAGGAAAAATATGAGGGGAAGTAAAAAAAAGAGATGGAGACCTCTCATTATTCTTGGCTCAGGGCTGCCAAATCCAGATGTATACAAATGAAATAAAGAAGCCAACACGCCCTGAAAGATAACAACTACTTTTAACCATCTTGAAAGCTCTCTCATAGGGTGCTCAAAATATTAAAAAATTATAAAATAAATTACGCCTACTCTTAAATAGAGCAGGCGTAAAAAAAGATTTTTTATTTTAATACACCTTTTTCTTTATAATATCTAACTGCGCCAGGATGAAGAGGTACCCCTGTACCTGTTACTCCATCACTAACCTTATATGGTTTAAGACTCGCATGAATCCTATGCACCTTATCAAGGTTTTCATGAATAGCTTTTGTGATCTTATAAACTATATCTTCTGGTACATCTATACTTGTTGTGATTACACTACCAGCAATAGCTGTAGTTACCACCTCATTGGCATTAGCCATTTTAGGATAAGTACCAGGGGGAATTTTTCCTGTACCAATACCATATTTACTAAGATACTCTAAAAGTCCTTTTGGGAAATTTAATAAACGCAATGCTCTTCCTGTCGATGCTTCAGTTACAGCTGATGCAGGAATTGCTAAAAAAGTAAAAACAGCATCTACGTTTTTATCTTTAAAATTACTCGCCTGACCTGCATAGTTTGCCCTAAAAAATTTAAAGCCTTTCTTTTTTAGAGCTTTATAACTGGTTTTATAATAGGCAAGAACCTTTCTAAAAACCCATTCATCAGAAGTACCTGAAGGAGAAACAGCTATACGTATTGCCTTTTTTTGTCTAAAGATTTCATCCATGTTTTTATAAGGAAGATCAGCCCCAACATAGAAATGGAAATAATTCATACTCATTCCCCCAGCAATAGCCCTAAGTTTTGTTAGCTTTTTCTCATAAGGGTCTTCTCCGTTGATAGCAGCGTTTAAAATAAAAGGTAATCCCCACCCTAATTCACAATCTCCTTTTTCAACAAGCTTTGGATTGACAGTGCCACCACCTGGAACTACCTTAACTGTGATCTCTGGATATGCATTGTTTATGATTTCAGCAAAACCACCAGCCATTGTGTACCAACCACCACCAACTCCACCTGCTGTCCAGGTTAATGTAACCTTCTTTGGACCTGCAAAAAGAGATGAAGCAAAAACAAAGCTAAAAATCATGAAAAATAATAAAAATTTCTTTCCCATAAGCTCCTCCTTTTACATTATAAAATTATTTTGGGACAATATCACAAATTATTCAATAAAGCAATAACGAAATAGTCCTGAAATTATTCTCATATTAAGCTCTGATAATAATATCTTACAATACTTTTACTTTTCTTTTATTTATAGATATGATATTTTTTATTTAACCAAGATAAAATCTAAGGAGGAAATTAATGAATATAGTAATGGTAATACCTACATATTGGGGAAGAAAAAGAGGAGATGGATATAAAACAGGAGATGCAATCTATGATCACCCTACTCCTTTAGATGAGGAAGGAACATTAATTAGGCTTCTTAAATCGTTAAAGATATTAAAAGATAAAAATTTTGAAGTTGTTATATTGGCTATTCCAATTGCAACTGACTTAGAAGATACGATGACAAAAAAGATATTGAGAACCGTTGAGAAAATAAAAGAAGGAGTAAAATTCAATCTTCTCTTTCCTAATCAGGTAAGAAAGCTTAAAAATATATTAACTGAAAAAAGAAAAGATAGATACATTCCTTTAATCGGATATAAAGGTTACCCTGAAGTAAGAAACCTCGGTTTAATTGCTGCAAGAATTCTTTCAGCTGATTTAGTTATTATGATTGATGATGATGAAATCTTTGAGGATCCATTCTTTATTGAAAAAGCAAAAGAATTTATAGGGCTCGAAAAGGATGGGAAAAAAGTCCTTGGTATTGGAGGGTATTATATAAATCCAAATGGAAATTACAATATCAAAAAGGAAATAAAGCCATGGATGGCATATTGGAATAAAGCTCAAATTATGAATCAAGCATTTGATAAAATAATTGGCCAACCTCCACGTTATAAGCTCACCCCTTTTGTCTTTGGTGGAAACATGATCATACACAAAGAGCTTTTCACCCATATCCCCTTTGATCCCGCAATTACAAGAGGAGAAGATATTGATTACTTAATCAATGCCAGAATGTTTTGCTATAATATATATTTGGATAACCTTCTCTCTATAAAACATGATCCTCCCCCTAAGTTTCATCCACAATGGAGGCAGCTAAGAGAGGATATATACCGTTTTATCTTTGAACGAGAAAAATTGAGAAAACAAAGACCAATAACTGGCATGCAATTAGTAACTCCTGAAGATCTTGATCCCTATCCAGGGTTTTTTTTAAGGGATGATTTAGAGGAGAAAGTCTTTAAAAGTAATATGATGCTTGGTATGGATGCAATAACATCAAACGATAAAGAAACTTATTATGAGTCAATGAAAAACATCCTTATCTCTGTAACTGATGCTTACCCCAAAAACGATCCTTTTGAAAATCTTTTAAAATTAAAAGAAGATTGGGAATTATTGATGCATTATTTAGGTGAAGAAAAAGTTAAAAAAGAGATAAAAGAAAGATTATTATTTGGATTATAAAATTATTTTCTACTAAAATATACAAACCTTATCAATCTTTTATCTCCTACCCCTTTATAAATTTTTAATTTTTTTCTTAAAAAATTTTTTTAGCCTTTTAAATTTCCCTTGACATTCTTTGGTTTTTTCTATATTATTAAATAATAATTATATATTCTCAATATATGAGAAAAATGAAAAACGAAACCCTAACAAAAGGTTTAGAACTACTTTTTCTTTTGTCACGCTATCAAACCCCTTTGATGGTCTCTGAAATGGCTCAGATTTTAAAGGTGCCAGCAAGTACTCTTTATAGAATAGTAAGAACTTTAAATAATTACGGACTTGTTGAAAGGATTGATTCAGCCGGCCGTTACAAATTGGGGTATAGAAATCTTGTATTAGCAAGGGGTGTAGAGGAACAAGATCTGTTGATAAAATTTGCCCTTCCTGAAATGAAAACTTTGGCAGATATTGCAGAAGAAACGGTCTTACTTACAACTGTTATGCATGATAAATCCATCTGTATAGAGAGAGTTGAAAGTAATACACCTATAAAGCTCACATCAGAAAAAGGACGAATCATGCCTTTATATGCAGGTGCTTCTGGTAAGATTCTTTTAGCCTTTTTGCCAGCTAAAGAACGCCATCGCTTAATTTATTTAACCCCTTTAAAACCATTAACACCAAAAACAATAACAGAACCAAAAAAATTAGAAGAGAATTTGGAAAATATAAGAAAGAATGGATATGCATATTCAAACTCTGAAATGAATGTTGGGGTAGTGGCTGTGGCAGCACCTATTTTTGATGATCGAAAAAAGATAATTGGTGGCTTAACTATAGCTGGACCAGAGCAGCGTATGGGTGAAAAACGTCTTCCTTTGTTAATAACTATGGTTAAAAATAGCGCAGACCGTATAAGTTCACTAATAATATCAAATTTAAAAGTATAGCTTATGTTTAATCTTAAAGTTATAGGTAATATTGTTCTTGCTGATAAAATAATTAAAGGCGGAAGTCTCCTTATTCAAGATGGAAAGATAGCTACCATTGAAGCTAAATCTGATGCTAAAGCTAAACAGATACTTAATTTTGAAGGATGTTTAATTCTACCAGGTGTTGTGGATGAACATGTGCATTCAAGAAGTGAACCTACTAAAGATATTGATGATGCCACAAAGGCTGCTGCAAGTGGAGGAGTTACTACTATCATTGATATGCCTTATGATGCTGGGGCACCTGTTACTTCTGCAAAAATTTTTAATGAGAAGGTATCTTTAATTAAGGAAAAAGCTATTGTAGATGTTGCACTGCTTGCAACCTTACCAAAATGGGGTGGTAGTGAATATATTGATGAGCTTATTAAAGTAGGAGCATGTGGCTTTAAGCTTTCCATTTATGAGACAGACCCTAACCGTTTTCCCCGTATACCTGATAGTGAACTTATAAAAATTTTTTCCGCTCTTTCAAAAACAGACCTTAGAGTTGGGTTCCATGCAGAAATAGATGAAATCGTAAAAGCTCTAACTAATGATTATCGTAGGAAAGATCCTTTAAATCCATTATCTCATTGTAAATCAAGGCCTCCTGTAGCAGAAACAGCTGCTGTGCTTCATCTACTCGAGTTAGCAATATCAACTAAGGTTAAATTGCATTTTTACCATTTGAGCCTACCAAGATCATTATATTTAGCAGATTGCTATAGAAAAGAAGGATTAGACGTAACAACTGAGACATGTCCACATTATTTGATCTTGAATCAAGAGGATATGCTAAGACTCAAAGGAAGAGGGAAAATTAATCCACCTTTACGAACTCAAAAAGATCAAGAAGGACTTTGGCAATCCATAAAAAAAGGAAAGATTGATACAGTTGCTTCTGATCATGTAGCTTGGCCTAAATCTAAAAAAGATAATGATAATATATTTGAAAATAGTGCTGGTTGTCCTGGAGTTGATCTAATATTACCACTGATCTTTCATTACGGAGTATCAAAAGGCAGAATAGATATTCATACTTTAATAAGACTTCTTAGTTTTTCCCCGAGCAGGTTATTTGGGTTAAGTAAAACAAAGGGAGAGATTGCAGTTGGAAAGGATGCAGACTTAGCAATTATCGATCCTGAAAGTTCATTTAAAGTTAAAGGGGCCAAAAGTTTCTCAGGTGCAGGCTGGAGTCCTTATGAAGGAATGGAATTAAAAGGAAAGATTGTCTCAACTATTGTTAGGGGAGAGATTGTTTTTGATGGGGAAAAAATAGTTAAAAAAGAGGGTTTTGGGCAATTTATAAAAAGGTGAAATTTATCATTTACCAACCTTTATTTAAAGAAAGGAGGGAGACTATGAAAGGCAAAATAAATCGTAGGAATTTCTTAAAACTGACAGGAAAAGGAGCACTTATTTGGGCTGCTTCAGGGATTATTGCTCCTAACACCTTATGGGCTTCTTCTTTACCTAAGGAGGTTTTAATTGGTGCAATATTACCCCTTACTGGTGGGTTAGCTACTACAGGTGATGAGATCAAAAGTGGGATGGAATTAGCAGTAAGCAAAATAAATGGAAAAGGTGGAATAGCAGGAAAAAGTAAAATCAAATTATTCTATGAAGATACACGATGTAATCCAACTGAAGCAGCTATTGTTACAAACCGTATAATAGCAAAACATAAAGTACATTTCATGGTTGGCATGTATTGTTCATCAGTTGCATTAGCAGCAATGCCAATACTTGATAGGGCAAAAATACCCAACATTACTTCTGGTTATGCAGAGGCAATCACTGGAAAATCGCATAAACCTGGAACGTTTAGAATTGGTCCTCAGGCTAAGCTGGAGATGCCAATAATAGCAAAATTTGCGATTCAAGAAAGAAAAAAGAAAAAGTTTGCCATATTAGCACTTAATAATGACTGGGGACATAGTATGGCTGAGTGGTTCAAGAAAACCGCTAACAAGCTGGGCGGAGAAGTAACTGGCACTCTTTTATATAAATTTGGCACAAGGGACTTCCGCTCACAGCTTACCAAAATAAAAGGTATGGGTGTTGATGGGATAGTTGCTATTAATTTAACCCCATCAAATATCTCCTTTACTGAGCAATATCATGAACTTGATATGAAACAGGATGTGTTCTGTGCTGATACATTTAATGATAGGCAATATAAAAATATGATAGCAAAAAAAGGTTTAGCTACAAACTTTTTCTTCCCATTCTTCTTTAATGAAAACTCAAAAGATCCGTTCGTTCAAGATTTTGTTAAAAGCTATAAGAAAAAGTATGGTTATGTTCCAGGTAGGAATCAGGGATGGGGCTATGGTGAAGTAATGCTCTTAGTACAAGCAGTAGAAGGTGCTAAAAGTATAAAACCTGATAAGATCATTAAATATTTCCACAATCATAAATTCAATACGCCTTTTGGTAAATATGGATTTGGAAAGTGCGGGCAGTCTGAGGTAAGAACTGGAATCGCTACTTATGATGCAAAGGGTAATAGAGTTTTCCTGAAACCTCAAGGATGGGGTAAAGATGTATTGCCTCCTATCTGTTAATGCCTTAGAGGGTGGGTGTTCCCCACCCCGTTTATTATATATCATTTGGAGAAATAGATGAACAGTTCGATATTACTGCAATTTTTCATAAATGGTATATATATCTCCTGCACTTATGTTTTAGTTGCTCTTGGCTTATCTCTTATATTTGGAGTGCTTGACATAGCTGACTTTGCTCAAGGTGCGCTTTTCATGGTAGGGGCTTATATATGTTATTACGCAATGAAATTTTTAGGTGTTCCTTATTTTCTATCACTTTCTTTTTCTCTCTTTTTTGTTGCTATCTTAGGAAATATAAACAATCTTTTGGTTTATCGTCCTTTAAGAGGCACTATTGGAGCAAATACTTTAGTCGCAGCTTTAGGAATATTTATTATTGTACAAAATTTAGGGCTTCTTGTTTTTGGTTCTGAATATACATCAGTAGAATCTCCTTTTGGAAAAGCTAAGTTTTCATTTCTTCATGTTTTTATAACTGAACATAGGACTTTTGTGATATTTGCTACATTTTTTCTTATATTTTTAACATGGCTTTTCTTATATAAAACCAAGTGGGGACAAGGGTTAAGGGCGATGTCACAGAACAGGGAAGCAGCCACCTTGGTTGGAGTTAATATTGATAAGGTATCAATCATTGCCTTTGGTTTAGCAGCCGGTTTAGCTGGTGTGAGCGGAGCTCTTATTGCTCCTGTTGAACCCTTCACTCCTACTTTAGGAGGAGAGGTCATTTTAAAGGCTTTTGCCTCTGTTGTGTTTGGTGGCATGGGAAGCTTGATAGGTGCTGTAACAGGTGCTTTTATAATCGGTATTACTGAAACAGTTGCTGTAGCTTTTATCTCTTCAGCATATTCAAGTATGATAGCTTTTGGTCTTATGATATTGATTTTGTTTATAAGACCTCAAGGTCTTTTGGGGGAAAAGGTTTAGCAGATGAAGCTCTTACCTGATTCAAAACAACCTTTTTTATCTAAAACAAGAATATTTAGTATAATTATATTTTTATTTGCTATTCTGCTTCCCTTAGTTATAGTAGATGATTACTTTCGATACCTTTTGGTTATTACTGCTATAAATGCAGTTCTTGTAATTGGTCTTGATATAACCTTAGGTTATGCAGGCAGAATCAATTTAGCACAGGCAGGTTTTTGGGGTATAGGTGCATACGCTTCTGCTGTTGCAAGTCTGAATTGGGGAATCCCTTTCTGGGGTGGAGTAGTCTTTGCTATGATCTTATCAGCTGCTATGGCTTTCTTTATTGGTTACCCATCCTTGAAACTTGCTGGACACTATTTTGTAATTATTACCTTTGTTTTTGGAATCATCCTTACAATTTTGTTTAATAATCTTCTTAGTATAACTAGAGGTCCGATGGGCCTACCTGGAATTCCTCCAGTAGCCATTGGGCATTATCAAATTATTAATAGAGTGCCATACTATTATCTAACCCTCTTTTTTATTTTGTTGGTAATGATCTTCAAATATAAATTGATAAACTCCCGACTGGGAAGAGCATTGATTGCTATCAGAGAAGGAGAAGCTCTGGCAGAATCTATTGGGATCAACACTCACAAATACAAAATCTTTGCATTCACTATTTCAGCAGCAATAGCAGGTATAGCAGGAGCTTTGTATGCACATTTTCTATCATATATTGGTCCATCTTCGTTTACATTTGAGCAAAGCATGGAACTTTTTACCATGAATCTTATAGGAGGAGCAGGAACTATGGCAGGACCTATAATAGGCACCGCCTTGCTTACTGTTTTTGCTGAGGTTGCAAGAAATTTTTCCCCTGCTCTTGCAAGGATAGCTTTTGGTTTATTTTTAGTTTTGGCCATAATCTTTACACCAAAAGGGATTATGGGACTTATTGAAAAGGTAAGGAATAGATGAACATTCTGGAAGTTGTTGGATTAACCAAATTTTTTGGTGGATATAAGGCAGTTGTTGATTTTGATATGATAATAAAACAAGGAGAGTTATTAGGGTTAGTAGGTCCGAATGGTGCAGGGAAAACAACAGTTTTTAATATGATAACAGGCTTTATCACACCTACTAAAGGTAAAATTATCTTCAAAGGGAAAGAAATAACTTCACTTAAACCACATAAAAGAGCAGCTTTAGGGATTGTTAGAACATTTCAAAACACAGAACTTTTCTCATCCTTAACTGTGGAGGATAATGTAACCTTAGGATGCCATTTAATGGAAAAAGGAGGAATTAGACGCTTTTTCTTTGGAGAAAAAAAGGATGAGATCTCTAAATTAAGGGAAAGAGTCAATGAAATAATCAGTTTTACTGGATTGGAAAATAGGCGATACCATCGCGCATCAGATCTACCTTATGGAGAACAAAGGGTTTT
The DNA here is from genome assembly GCA_019308145.1 of Deltaproteobacteria bacterium. Lineage (GTDB taxonomy): Bacteria > Desulfobacterota > JAFDIG01 > JAFDIG01 > JAFDIG01 > JAFDIG01. Next base: position 11,269 of record JAFDIG010000007.1, read on the forward strand.
AGAAATTGCAATAGCTCTTGGTGCTAATCCAACTCTTTTACTTCTTGATGAACCTGTTGCCGGAATGAATCCTGCTGAAACAAAAAGATGTATGGGATTACTACATCAAATTATTGAAAAAGGGACCACTGTGCTACTTGTGGAACATGATATGAAGGCTGTCATGAATAATTGTGAAAGGGTTATTGTTATGAATGCGGGAGAGAAATTAGCAGAAGGAACGCCATCATATATTCAAGCTCATCCAGAAGTAATTCGTAGTTATTTGGGATAATCATGGCTTTATTAGAAATAAAATCTATTTCAGTATTTTATAACAAGATTAAAGCTGTTGACAACTTAACCCTCTTTGTTGAAAAAGGTGAGTTAGTTACCCTTATAGGAGCAAATGGAGCAGGAAAAACAACAGTTCTAAGGGCTATATCAGGACTTATAAGACCTCGCAATGGCTCTATCATTTTCAAAGGAATTGATATAACGAGGATGCGACCTGATAAGATTGTGCAGTTAGGTATAGCTCATTGCCCTGAAGAAAGAAAACTTTTTCCCAGAATGAAGGTAAAAGAAAACCTTATGATGGGAGCATTTTTAAGAAAAGAAGGTGTTGGAAAAACCCTTGAATGGATCTATTCCCTTTTTCCTGTTTTAAAAGAGAGGGAGAACCAGTTGGCAGGAAGCCTTTCAGGTGGAGAACAACAGATGTTGGCAATTGGTAGGGCTTTAATGTCTCAACCAGAGTTACTTATGTTTGATGAACCATCTTTGGGATTAGCTCCAAACTTAGTAAAAAAGTTAGCATCAACTATTAAAAATTTGAATCAACAAGGCTTATCAGTATTATTAGTTGAACAAAATGTTGAAATCGCCTTTTCAATATCAAATAGAGGTTATATACTTGAAAATGGAAAAGTAGTTTTAAGCGACTCAGTAGAAGAATTAAAAGAAAATGACATGGTAAGAAAAGCCTATCTTGGAGGATAAATAATTAACAGGATCGATATTAATACTAAAAAATTGTTCAACATGCTTAATGAGCTCTCTAAGATTGGTGAACAACCTAAGAAGGGTATTACCAGGAAAGGTCTTTCTATTGAGGAAAGAGATGCTCACCGATTAGCTGCAAATTATATGAAAGATGCTGGCCTTTCTGTTAGGGTTGATGAGGCAGGGAATACAATAGGAAGGTGGGGGGGAAAAGATAAACCAACCCTTATAGTAGGTTCTCACCTTGATACTGTCCCAAATGGAGGTGCTTTTGATGGTGCTGTTGGCGTAGCATCAGGAATTGCTTGTGCTTCAGCTATAATTTCTTCAAATATAGATCTTCCGTATGCATTAGAAGTTATAGCTTTCACAGACGAAGAAGGTGCACACCTTAGCGGTACTTTTGGGAGCAGAGCAATGATGGGAAGACTCACTGAAAAAGAAACTATGGAAAAGATTGACGGATCTTTGAATCCTTTAGCTATCTCAATGGAAAAAGTAGGGCTAAATTTTTCTTTGCTCCCAAAAGCTAAAAGAGATCCAAAGGATTTCATTGCTTATCTTGAACTACATATAGAACAAGGACCAATCCTTGAGAGAATAAAAAAACCTATTGGTGTAGTAACTGGTATCCCGTTTATGTATCGCTACTATATCACTATTAAAGGAAGGGCTGATCACTCTGGAACAACTCCAATATCTATGAGAGATGATGCTTTAAGAAAATCTGCTTTATTCATAGAAAAATTTTATCATATCCTTTCTACAAATGAAGGGAAAATAATAGGTAATATAGGGAATATCAAAATAGATCCAGGTAGTTTTAATGTGGTTCCTAAGAAAGCAATTATGAGTTTCGAGCTACGAAGTATTGACCAAAATTATTTGAAAGAGATAGAGAATAGGCTGTTAAAAGATATCCTATTTAAGATTGATCCTAAATCGAAAATGGATAATATCTCACGGAAAAACGGTGCTTTGATGGATAAGAGGATAATGAATATTATAATCTCATCATGTAAAGAGCTGGGATATGGGTATCACATAATGCCAAGTGGAGCAGGCCATGACGCAACCAGTTTTGCACCTTATATCCCTGTTGGTATGATCTTTATTCCAAGTGTTGGAGGCAAGAGTCATTCTGCTGATGAATTTACTCCTCCTGAAGCAATTGAAGTTGGAGCAAAAACCCTTTTATATACAATCTTAAATCTAAAAAATGATAGTTCTTTGTTAAAAAAAGGAAAAATAAATTGAAGATTGGTATAATTACAATGGGACATTCTCCACGCCCTGATCTTATTGCTCAATTTAAAATTAATAAAAATGAGCATTCTATCGTTGAAAAAGGCGCATTAGATGACTTAAAGCGTGAAGAGATTACTGCTAATGGTTCTATTCCTGTTATTACTCGTCTTAATGATGGTAAACCAATAGAAGTTGACAAAGAATTTTTAGATAAAATGGTTCAGAAGGCTGTCTTAACGCTTGAAAAAGAAAACGTAGAGTCTATCCTTGTCCTTTGTTCCACACCTTTTAATTCATTAAAAAGCAAAGTCCCCCTATTTCTTCCCTCAAAAATTATACCAGCTTTGATAGCATCTATTTCTAATATGCCAAAAAAAATGGATCTGGTATGCCCTGTTAAAGGTCAAGAAAAAATCTTAAAAGAAAAATGGGAAAAAAAAGGTTTTACTCCTTATGTTGTCGTACTCCCCCCATGGAGTCCTGATAATTTAGCGGAAATAACACCGATATTAAAATCATCTCCAGGGGAATGGGTTATATTAGATTGTATGGGGTTCACATCTATGGATGCTAAAAAGTTATCAAATAAGATTGGAAAAATGGTATTTTCTTCTTCTACTATTTTCTTAAATTCTGTTGCAGGATTTTTTTGATTTATATGAAATTTTACCTTAAAAAATAAGAGTATTAAAATTTAGCTATTATCTACCAAATATACTTTTTTATAGTTGAAAGCCCTTTTGGCGCATAAATCATCACTGTTATAAGAAGCAGACCAAACATAACAAGACGCCATGCCCCTAGCTCTCTAAAGTATTCCTGAAAACCGATAAGAACAAAACCAGCAAGGATAGATCCCCACAAAGTTCCCCTACCCCCAACATAAGCAATGGTCAACACCTCAACAGTTCTTGGTACCCCAAACTCGGTTGCTTCTGGTGTTAGAATACCAATATAGTTGGCATAAAAAGCACCTATCAAACCAGTAAAAAAGCATGCAGTTGTAAAATTTATGAGTTTATATTTTGTAGTGTTTAAACCAAGGGTTTCTGTAGCAAGCTGATCCTCTTTTATTGCTTTAAATAATAGGCCTATTTGTTTTAATTGTTTTATATCTTTTTATAAAATAATATAATATAATTATCTTTTGTCAAGAAATAATCAAAAAAATACCTGTTTTTTGGTTTATATCACAAGTTTTATACTAAAAATTCTATTGTCATATTTGAATTAAAAATTTTCAGAAAAGAATCTTTTTATATCTTTAAACATTTTTTGCTTGACAAAAGATGTTCATTGATAGAAAAAAATAAAAAATTAAGGCGGAGGATAATGATGGAAGAAGAAAAAAAGGGGAAAGAAAAAAATGAAATAAACAAAGGAAAAACAATAGTTATAGGAAATCCAGATTCAGAATATGCGCAAGCTCTTTTTACTCTTTGGAAGAAAAAATCAAAAGAAATAGAAAGTCAAAATTCTGATAAGGCACTTATTACAATGGAAGAAGAAGATGTTGTTGAGATGAATCTAAAAGATATGGAAGATATCAATAAGAAAAGCCCTTTCTTTTTTGGACCTCCAGGTGATTTTAGAACTCCTTTACTTTCCGTTATAGCATTATTGTTAAAAGAATCAGATACCCCTCTTTCAGTTAAAGAAATTACAGAAAAGGCGATATCAATTTGGAATCGCCGTCCCCCTAAAAGTCTTTATGATGATTATGAATTTGTTTATCGTCTTTTATCTACCGATACCTATTATGGAATAACCGAAGTAAAAGAGGAGACAAGAAGGTTAGAAGAAAAAGAAATAAAACCAGATGAAGATTAAATAAAACTACATCTTTTATCTTAAAAACCTGTACTTTATATCCCTCTTAATTTAACAAAAGGGGAAAATTCTTATCTTAAATAATATTATTAAGCATAATTTTTTAGCTTGATACTAACTAAAAAGTCTCATACAAAACAATATTAATCTCATAAAAAAATTTTTACTCTCATTAATTAAAAATTTATGCTATTTTTTCTTGCCATAGTTTATTTAAAGTGATAATAAAAAACAGTTTTAAAAATTTAATTATTATTTATTTAAATTAATATTTAGGATAAATAAGAACAAATTATATCTAAGTATTTTTTTAATAATCTGTAATTTAATTATTTTCAAAATAAGTTTTATATAAAGAAAGAAATAAAGGAGGTGAAAAAGAAGTTAAAAATGGTGGTAAAATAAAAATAAATGAAAGGAGGCAAAATGAAAAAGATAATAACGGTTATAGTTTTATTAGTTGCTTTTGCTTTAATTTTTTCATGTGCTACCACATATAAACCTAAGGGTCCTGTTAGTTGCAACTGTGAGATCAAATGGGAAGTTACAAAACAGGCAGATGTAACAGCTTTTTCATGTGCAATCGCTAAATGGAAAAAAAGAAATGCAGTTTTATTTAAATTCAAGATAAAAAACATATCTGATAAACCTGAAAGATTTAGGATTCGTATTACTACTGCTGAGGGTAAGTCTGTTGGTATGTTAGTTCCAAGAAAGGGAAAACCCCCTATTATTAAACCAGGAGAACAAAAAGCAGGAAAGCTTTTTATGGCTCAACCCTTCTTACCTAAAAAAATAACCGTAAAGGTAATGATATTAGACTAAATTAAATAAATTAAGTTAAAATTAAAAAAAAGGAGGAGTTCAATGCGTAACATAAAGTGGATTTTAACTACCTTCATTATTTTAGCTATACTTATTTACTTTCCAACAAACGGTCAAGCAAAAAAATATAAATACATGACAATCTTAACTGGTGGGACTGGTGGGGTATATTATCCCCTTGGTGGTGGTATGGCAGAGGTATTAACAAAAGCAAAGATAGCAAATGTTACGGCTGAATCAACCGGGGCTTCTGTTGAAAACTGTAATTTAGTTGGCCGAAAAAGAGCAGAAATGGGCTTAGCAATGGCTGGTGCTTGTTATGATGCCTATAATGGGCTTGGCAAATTCAAAAAAAGAGGAAAACTCCCTATTTTAGCTATGTTCGCTGCATATCCCTCACCAATGCATATTTTAGTTCTTGCAAAATCTTCTATTCATAGAATAAGCGACTTAAAAGGCAAGAAGGTATCAGTTGGTGCTTTTGGAAGTGGAACTGAAAATATGGCAAAAAATATGCTTTATACTTTAGGGATTACATATAAAGATATAAAACCTGCATTTCTTTCATTTTCAGAAACTGCGATGAGCCTTAGGGATGGTGTTGTAGATGCAGGTTTTATGGCGGTTGCCATTCCTGCTTCTGCTGTGCTTGATCTTGGCTCTACAAGAAAGATCCGTTTTGTTCCCCTTAGCCAAGATGAGATAAATAAGGTCACAAGTAAGTTCAAATATTATTCATCGGTAGTTATCCCAAAGGGAGCTTATAAAGGTATAGGTGGTCTTACTGAAAATACTCCAGCAGTTGGTGTTCAAAATATTTTGATTTGTCAAAAAGATCTACCAGCAGATCTTGTTTATAAGATTGTTAAAACACTTTTTGCTAACAAGAAAAAACTTATAGAGGTTCATCAGATAGCAAAACAGATGACCCCTGAAAACGCCATAAAGGTTCCTATCCCAATGCATCCAGGGGCAATAAAATATTTCAAAGAGATAGGCGCTTTAAAATAAGAAACACATTAAAGAGGGGGTAGATTAATTGATCATGAAAAAAATTTTTATCCCCCTCTTATTTGTTTTTTCATTTTTGTGGGGATGTAATAAATGTTATTATCTTACGTTAACTGATGTCACTAACAGGGAAAGTCCGAAATTATTGCTAAAGATACCAGTTAAAATAGGTGAAAAATTTAAAATTTGTTATACACACTCATGGGATTTAACCCCTGTTGATGATATTTTTGTGATCGGGAAAAATGGTACCATAATCATTGATGAGGAAATCTTTAACTGGTTTGGAGCAGGTCTTGAACACAATCCTCCAAGGGGTAAACTATTTATTGGTAAAGATAAAAGGATACATGTTAAAAATATAAACAGAAATGTAAAATCTTTTAGATTAAGGGTAGGAATAGTAGCTAACCATAGGTTAGTAATAAAAGATAAAACAATTCCTTTAAACAGTCTAACTAAGCCAATGAATTCAATAGAGTTTAAGATAGTTAAATATTAGAAAATTTGCTAAAAAAGAGTCATCAATAAATAAAAATGGTTAAGGAGCTTATATAAAGATGAGTCAAGAAGGAAAAAGTTCAAAAGGATTGGATCTAAAAGCAGTAATTGCCCTTCAGGAAAAAAGGGTATTTCCAGAATTTGAAAAGAACTATGATTATTATATTGTTGTTTTTCTATCTATTGTTTTGGCTGCTTTTCAGATATGGACAGCAGGATTTGGTGTGCTTTTTGCTTTAAAGCAGAGAGTAATTCATGTTAGCCTTTTGGGGGCATTGACCTTTTTTTTAAAATCAATAAGCTCAAAAGTAGACTTCAATGAAAAAGGTAAAAAAAGAGTTTTCTTTTTTGACAGGATATTTGCTATTTTGATACTTGGATGTATGGTTTATCTTTTATGGAATTATAATGATATACAGAATAGAGCAGGCTTTCCAATAAAAACTGACATTATTTTTGGTTTTATGATGGTAGTCCTTCTTTTAGAAATGACAAGAAGGGCTGTTGGATGGGCGTTGCCTATTATTGCGTTTTGTTTTTTGCTTTATGCTTATACAGGACCTTACCTTCCAGAAATAATAGGTCATCGTGGTTATGATATAGAAAGAATTGTTTCTCAGATGTATCTTACTACTGAAGGAATTTTTGGGGTCCCAGCAGGTGTTTCTGCTACTTTTATTTATATGTTTATCCTCTTTGGTGCTTTCTTAGAAAAAAGTGGTGGAGGAATATTCTTCATAAAACTAGCTTATGCATTAACTGGCCGCATGGTTGGAGGGCCTGCTAAAGCCTCTGTATTCGCAAGTGGATTTATGGGTTCTATCTCTGGAAGTGCTGTTGCTAACACAGTAACAACAGGGGCTTTTACTATACCATTAATGAAGAGTGTTGGATTTGAGCCACACTTTGCTGGTGCAGTTGAGGCATCCGCCTCTTCTGGCGGACAGCTTATGCCACCAGTTATGGGTGCTGCTGCTTTTATTATGGCAGTTTTTACAAATATTCCTTATAAATTTATTATCATTGGCGCTGCTACGCCTGCAATCTTATACTATTTTGCTATTTTTATCTCTGTTCATTTCAGGGCTAAAAGTATGGGTTTAAAAGCTGCAAAAAGTTCTGACTTACCAAATCTAACTGAAGTATTAAAAGAAGGCTGGCACCATATCTTTTCTCTTATTGTGTTGGTTGTTCTTCTTCTTATGGATATAACACCTCTAAGAGCTGCTTACTGGGGAACAATCACCATTGTTTTAGCATGTGGGATAAGAAAATCTACAAGAATGAGCTTAAAATCGATATATGAAGCTTTGTTATTAGCAGGAAGAAATACAATAACAGTTTGTGCTGCATGTGCATGTGCTGGTATTGTTGTTGGTGTAGTTACTCTAACAGGTATTGGACTAAAATTTGCTACATTAATAGAAATACTTTCAGGTGGAAACCTTATTTTAGCGTTAATGTTTACCATGGTCGCTTCCTTGATTTTGGGTATGGGACTTCCTACCTCTGCATGTTATATTGTTTTAGCGGTCCTTGCTGCACCTGTAATGACACATCTTGGTTTCCCTCTTCTTGCTTCTCATCTTTTTATCTTTTATTTTGGTATTATCTCTGCTATAACACCGCCAGTTGCATTGGCAGCTTATGCTGGTGCAGGAATCGCAGGGGCTAACCCCTTTAAAACTGCTACCACTGCTTTATCTTTGGATCTTTCTGCCTTTATTATCCCTTATTGGTTTATTTTTAATTCTGGCCTTCTACTTAAAGGAAGCCTATCAAGCATTATCTTCTCTATATTTATCGCAACCATAGGGATCATATCCCTTTCTTCAATGACTCAAGGCTACTTTTTAAAACATTTAAACTCTGCTGAAAGAATGATAGGAGGATTCATAACTTTTTGTTTACTCATGCTTAACTTGAAATGGCGACTGGCTGGAATTCTTTTATTTACCATGGTAATTATCTATCAGAAAATTTTAGTAAAAAAAGAGTTAGCAAGAAAAAATGCTGTGGTATAAAATTATTTACTAAAATTTACCAAATATTATCAATAAAATTATATTTCCAGATAATGGTAAAAAAGGGCAATTTATGAATTGCCTCTATCTCTTAGAGAGAAAATATACTGTTATTGCTTTTCTTATCTTTTGGTTATAGATAATATTTAAAAATTTTTCTAAACATATTTTTTTGTTGATTTCTTTTTGCTTTTATGTTAACCAATTTTAAAAAAGGTTAACAATTTATAAAGAGGTTAAGATGACCAAATTAATCATCGGGGTTTATCTTTTCTTAATGTTGGTTATTGGTATCAAAAGCTTAAAGAGGATCAAAAGCATCGAAGCATTCTTCGTAGCTTTAAGAAAAGGCTCCACACCTTTTGTCACAGGTTCTCTTGTTGCAACTATAATTGGGGGTTCATCAACAATTGGAATGGCAGGACTGGGGTTTAAAAATGGTATATCAGGTGCATGGTGGTTGCTGGTAGGTAGCATTGGATTGATCATTCTTGCTTTTAGTATTGCTAAAAAGGTGCAAAAAGAAAAGGTTTATACACTTCCA
>JAFDIG010000211.1 GCA_019308145.1 Deltaproteobacteria bacterium
TAAACAAAAGTTGAATGAAGTAAAAACAAATAAAGAATACCAGGCTGCTTTAAAAGAGATAGAGATACTTGAAGAAACAAAGGATGAGATGGAGATTTCTATATTACAGATGCTCGAGGATATAGACAGTTTGAAAACTGATTTTATTAAAGGGGAAGAGGAGTTTAAAAAAAGAAATAACTTACTCATTAAGGAGAAACAAGAACTTTTGGAAAAGATTAACATGCTTGATACCCAAATCGCTGAAACAAAAAAGAATAGGGAAAGAGTCATAAAGGAAATCGAACCAGAACTTGAGGATATGTATGAATTTTTAAAACAGAGAAAAGATGGCCCTGTCATTGTTCAGGCGGTCAGAGAGACCTGCCTCGGATGTAATATGCATATTCCCCCTCAACTCTTTAATGAAGTGATAAAAAATGAAAGGATCATTACCTGTCCAAACTGTCATTGTATCCTCTATTATAAAAAGCCTTCTGAAAAAGTGGTTGCCAAAAACAGTAAAAGATCATGACAGAAAAAGATAAGCTGCCAGATTCTATAAAAAGGGAGCTTTTTTATGAGCTTGCACGTTCTATGAGTGTTAAAGAAGCTTTAAAGAAGTTTCCATGGATCTCGGAGAATGAACTAAAAGAGGTTTTTAAAGAAGCAGCATCCTTTTATAAGGATAAAAATAATGAGCAATATATGCTCTTTGTTGATGGTGCAGCAAGAGGAAATCCTGGACTTGGAGGGGTTGGTATAATTCTTATTGATAAAGATAATAAGCCATTAGTTAGAAAGGGGATATTCATTGGAAATGTAACAAACAATATAGCTGAATATTTAGCTATTTATAATGGTTTGAAAGAGGCAAAAAAGTTTGGTGTGAAAAGATTAATCATTTATTCTGATTCTGAACTTGCTGTTAAACAACTAAAAGGGATCTACCGAATAAAAAATGAAAAATTGAAAAAGATATTTCATGCAATCCAGGATATAATTAAAGAGTTTGAGATAGTTGAAATAGAGAGTATTCCAAGAGAAAAAAATAGTGAATGTGATAAGATTGCTAATATAGCTATTGACAATAGAAAAGAAGTGTTATTATTATAATATACAAGTATAACAAAAAAATAGAGGATTTTTTAAGAGATAGAGTTGACCAGATGGTCGCTGGCAAAATGCCAGAGGAAAGTCCGAGCTCCAGAGGGCAGGGTGCTGGGTAACGCCCAGTGAGGGTGACCTCAAGGAAAGTGCAACAGAAAAGAGACCGCCTATATTTTTTAGGCAAGGGTGAAAAGGTGAGGTAAGAGCTCACCAGTATCTTAGGTGACTAAGATAGCTTTGCAAACCCCACCCGGAGCAAGACCAAATAGGAGGGGTTCAGGGAAAACCTGAGTAAGTGGCCCGCTTATCCCTCGGGTAGGTCGCTTAAGGTGAAGGGTAACCTTCATCTCAGATGAATGACCATCACCCCTTTTTTACAAGGGGAACAGAACTCGGCTTATGGTCAACTCTATCTCTTTATCTGTAACAGATATTAATCACTGTAAAATTTTTTTTACATTAAAAGGGGGTAAATGATCTAAAAGAGTTCATATCTTTTCTTTTATTTTTTTATTTTTTCTTTTATTTTCAAAGAGTTAGAGTTAAATAATAATATTAAATGAAATATGGCATTTTTTTTGCTTCTATTTGAGCTTGAGGAGGAATGAATTTATGCACTATCAGAGAACAGTTAAAGAAGAGGTAAGTTGTACAGGTATTGGACTTCATTCTGGCAAAAGGGTTAAGATGACAATAAAGCCAGCCAAAGAGAATGAAGGCATAAGCTTTATAAGAAAATATAAAAGAAAAAAATACAAAATAAAAGGTGATTATTCTAATATTTTAAATGGTAAATTTGCCACTGTTTTGGGGGTAAATGGAGTTAAAATATCTACTGTGGAACATCTTTTAGCAGCCTTTTTTGGGCTTGGTGTTGATAATGCGATTGTTGAGTTGGATGCTGATGAAGTGCCTGCAATGGATGGGAGTGCTACATCCTTTGTTTACCTTATAAAAAGTGCAGGGATAGTTAAACAAAAAGCATTTAAAAAATTCTTTTTAATAAAGAAACCTTTTACCTTAAAGGAAGGTGAAAGATCAGTTGCTATTTATCCACATAATAGTTTTGCTATCTCTTATACGATAGATTTTAATCATCCCCTTATTAATAATCAATCATATGATTTTATATTTTCTGAGTTCTCTTTTGAAAGGGAGATTGCACCAGCTCGTACCTTTGGAATGTTAAAAGAGGTTGAATTTTTATGGAAAAATGGATTTGCAAAAGGTGGCTCCCTTGATAATGCTATAGTGATAGATGAGTTTAGGATTTTAAATGAGGGAGGGCTTCGTTTTAAAGATGAATTTGTAAGACATAAGATCCTCGATATGATAGGGGATCTTTCTCTTTTAAGGCATCCTATTATTGGGAAGGTTGTGGCTCATAAATCAGGACATGCTTTAAATCATAAGGTTATTAATCAGCTATTAAGCAGACAAGATTGCTATGAGATAGTAGAAATAAAGGAGGAGAAGGAGTTAGAAAGATTAAATATTACCTTTCCTGATTTAACACAATTAAAACCAGCTTTTATTTAAAATACTTATTTCCCTTTTACGAGAGAGGGAAGAGGGTATAATATTTATATTTAAATCTCTCCTTTTTATATAAAGGGCGTCCTTTTTAATGGACGCCCCTTTTTTATTGTTTCTTCTTGTTCTTTTTTGCTTTTTCTATAAGCTCTATAAGGGTTAAAACTTTATCCTTTGGTGGGGAAGAAAATACTGAATCAATTTCTTCAGGTGAAAACCTCTCCTTTATTATAGAGGAAATATCGATTTTTCCTTCCCAGCAGGTGGTAATCCTTGGACAAAATAGTTTATTGTTCGTGGTTAGACAATATTTTAGTGTTACAGGACCACCAAGTTTAGGGCAACGAAGTTTAAGGGTTTCATCAAAAGGTTCCATCTATTTCCCCATTTTTGGTTTTGGAAGAGCATCTATTTTTGCAAGAGCTTCCTTTATTTGCTCTTCTGGCAAGGCATAATCAGTAAGCTTGCCAGAGAAAAAGGCATCATAAGCTGCCATATCTATTATGCCATGTCCAGACCAGTTTATAAGTATAACCTTTTCCTTTTTCTCTTCAGCAGCTTTTTTAGCTTCTTGAATTACAGCAGCAATGGCATGATTGGTTTCAGGAGCTGGTATCGAACCTTCTGTCCTTGCCCACATTATTCCTGCTTCAAAGCTTTCAAGTTGTGGAATAGCCCTGGGTTCAATGATTCCATCGATGATAAGCTGACTTATCAAAGGAGCCATTCCATGATATCTGAGCCCACCTGCATGTATTGGAGGTGGAACAAAGTCATGACCTAAAGAATGCATAGGAAGAAGAGGCGTTAATTGAGCTGTGTCTCCAAAATCATACACAAAAGGTCCTTTGGTCATGGTTGGACAGGATGTTGGTTCACATGCTATGATCTTTATATCTTTGCCATTGATCTTGTCCCTGGCAAATGGAAAAGCTAAACCAGCAAAATTGCTCCCACCTCCAGCACAGCCTATTATGATGTCAGGGTAATCACCAAAAAGTTCCATCTGCTTCATTGCTTCCTGACCAACAATAGTTTGATGAAGTAACACATGATTTAGGACAGAGCCTAAAGAGTATTTAGTATCATCTCTTGAGACAGCATCTTCAACTGCTTCACTTATAGCAATACCTAATGAACCAGGTGAGTCAGGAAATTCTTTTAAGATCTTTCTGCCTGCCTCGGTATCATTACTTGGAGAAGGAACACACTCAGCTCCCCATGTGTTCATCATAAGTCTGCGGTAAGGTTTTTGGTCATAACTTATCTTTACCATATAGACCTTACACTCAAGTCCAAAGAGAGAACATGCAAAGGATAATGCACTTCCCCATTGCCCTGCACCTGTTTCAGTTGTGATCCTTTTAACCCCTGCCTTTTTATTGTAATATGCTTGAGCAACAGCAGTATTAGGTTTATGGCTTCCAGGAGGACTTACCCCTTCATTTTTGTAATATATCTTAGCAGGAGTATTTAATGCCTTCTCAAGTCTATATGCTCTGACAAGAGGTGTAGGACGCCATATTAAGAGTTTTTCAAGCACTTCTTCTGGGATATCAATAAATCTTTCTGAAGATACCTCTTGCTCTATTAAACTCATAGGGAAAATGGGCTCAAGCAGATCAGGAGTTAAAGGTTCTCCTGTACCAGGATGAAGAGGTGGATTTAATGGGGTTGGAAGATCAACTGAGATATTATACCATTGTTTTGGTATTTCACTATCTTTCAAAACTGCTTTTATTTCTTTCATTTTTTTACTCTCCTTTT
>JAFDIG010000212.1 GCA_019308145.1 Deltaproteobacteria bacterium
TTTACATTACCTCTGTATTAATTACATTCAGATTGCAAGAGACAATTTGAAAATAAAATAGAAATAAGCAGGTTTTTTTTTACTGTTTTGTAGGGGTGAGATTTATTTGTCTTTTAATGTTTATCGCACTCTATTTTTCACTGCTGGCTAATTGGTTCGCCAAGATAGACTTCTATTACTTCTTTATCGTTAACCACTTCAGATGGGGCTCCATCTGCTATTTTCTTTCCTGAACTTAAGACTATAATTCTATCAGAAATTTTCATAATCATGCTCATTACATGCTCAACAACTATTAAAGTAATTTTCCATTCTTTATTTATCTCATGGATTAAATTGACTACTTCTTCTACCTCTTTTTCATTTAATCCTGAAGCTACCTCATCTAAAAGTAGAAGTTTTGGGGAAGTAGCTAATGCTCTTGCGATCTCCAATTTTTTTCTATCTGCTAAAGTAAGATTTGCAGGGTAGGCTCCTTTTTTATCAGCTAAATTAACAAATTCTAAAAGCTCTATCGCTTTATCTTTTATTTGAGTAAATTTTCCTTTTTTACCTGGATGCCCAAAGTATTTTCCAACCATCACATTTTCCAAAACAGAGAGTTTCAAAAAAGGTCTAACTATCTGAAATGTTCGTCCAATTCCTAGCCTGCATATAGCAGGAGAGGGAAGGTTTGTGATGTTTTTGCTCTCAAAGATGATATCTCCTTTAGTAACCCTATCAACACCGCTAATTACATTAAATAAGGTTGATTTTCCTGAACCATTAGGTCCAACAAGGCCTACAATTTCCCCCTGCTTTACAGTTATAGTCACATCTTCAAGAGCTCCTAATGCTCCAAAATATTTAGATACCTTATTTACTTGAAGTATATTCATCATCTTTTAAAAATGTTTTGAAATTTTTGATAAATGCCAGCTAACCCTTGAGGAAATAACATAACGATTAAGATAATTATAGCTCCATATATCAAAGTGCGATAATCTTCCAAAAAACGGGTGCCTTCACCAAGAAAGATAAGAACTAATGTTCCCATCAAAGGACCATATATGGTTCCTTTTCCGCCCAAAAGGGACATAGCCATAATCTGTATAGTATAAGCTATTCCAAATATTGCAGGAGTTATAGTAAGAATATAATGGGCATAAAAACCACCTACGATCCCTGCCATAAAGCAGCTAATACCAGAGGCAATAATCTTGATGCGAGAAGGATAGATACCTAAAACACCAGAAGATATCTCATCATCTCTTACAGCTTTAATAGCAAGCCCAAAAGGGGTTTTTAATATAATCTGTATACCTAAAATCCCTAATAATAAAAGGAGAATAATTACTAATCCATAAGGTTTTTTATTTGCACCTTCAAACAAAGGAGGGATACCCCAAAGCCCCATCTCCCCCTTAGTAAGGGATGTCCATGAAGAGGCAATGATCCTCATGATTTCCCCAAATGCTAAAGTTACTATGGCAGTGGAAAAAGTAACCATTCTTAAGCATGGGATTATAACCAATATCCCTATTATTCCTGCAAGAATACCTCCTATGAATATAGATAAAGGTAAAGTTATATTAAGCTTCATAGAAAGGATAGCAGAGGTATAAGCTCCTACACCAAAGAATGCCGCATAACCAAAATTTATTAATCCAAGATATCCATCCAAAAGATTCCAATAGATTGCAAGGATTCCAAAAATTCCTGAAAGGATAATAAGGTGAATAAAATAAGGATTATTAATTATAAATAATGACAACAAAAAGATTATTGAAATAATGATAAAATTAGAATAGTCTCTCAAATTTTACTCCTTGAGAATTTATATCTTTTTATGAATTGACCTAAACCAGAAGGATAGAAGATAAGTACCAAGATCATAATAGCAAAAGCTATCCCATCCTTCATAAGAGTAGATATATATGCAGAAGCAAAGATCTCTGCAATTCCCAAAACAAAACCACCTATAATAGCTCCTTCAATATTTCCCATCCCCCCTAAAAGGGTTACTGCAAAGGCTTTCATAATTGGCAATTGCCCAACAGTTGGATAAGCATATAGGATTGGCATTAGAAGAACCCCAGGTACTGCTACTAAAAGTCCGCTTAAACCAAAACTTATTGTATATATTTTATTTGGATTAATACCAGATACAATAGCTGCTTCTTTATTCTGTGCTACAGCCTGCATCATTAGTCCTAACTTTGTATGATTAATAAGAAGCAAAGTTGCAATAAGCATAAAGATACTGATAGTTAGAATAAGAAGCCTTTCATAACTAATTATTAAAGGGCCGATCATAAGGCTTCCCATCAGGTAACTTGCAATACCCCTAAAAGTTCCGCCACCAAGAATAAGGGCAAGACTTTGTAAAACGACTTGAAGCCCTAAGGTAGCCATAATAACACCAGCAGACCAATCCTTTGCCTTTTTCCTTATTGGTAATATTATTAATTTTTCGGTTATAGCTCCAAAACAAAAGAGGAGAATCATAGCAATAATAAGAACAAAGATCAGGGGAATTCCAAAATCTTTATAGGCAAAAAAGGCTATATAAGTTGCTATCATGAAGAACTCGCCATAAGCAAAATTCAATATTCTCATGATTCCAAAGATCAAGGTAAACCCAACACCAATTACGCTATATACTGCACCAATTGTAATCCCATTTAAAACCTGTTGTAAAAATACCTCCATTTGTTTATCTTCCTAAATAAGCTTTTTTTACAAGAGGGTCATTAATTAGAGAAGAGCTCTCTCCATGCTTAACTATTTTCCCATTTTCTAACACGTAGGCGTGTTTGGAGATTCTTAAAGCCTGCTGGACATTTTGATCTACTAAAAGCAGAGCAACTCCTTCTTTGTTGATCTCTAAAAGTTTCTCCATTACTTTAGAAACAATTACAGGGGCTAATCCAAGTGAAGGTTCATCTAAAAGAAGTAAAGAAGGGTTCATCATTAAAGCCTTTGCTATTGCCAACATCTTTTGTTCTCCTCCAGAGAGGCTTTGAGCTATCTGGTTTTTCCTTTGATACAAGATTGGAAAAAGCGAATAGACATTTTCAAAGGCTTTTTTTATCTCTTCCTTTTTATTTATAGTGATTACCCCTACTCTTAAATTCTGTTCAACAGTTAATTCTGGAAATAATGCCTGCTCACTCATTACATAAGCAATTCCCATTGAGACAATTTTGTAAGAGGGTAAATCTTTTATCAATTCATTATTAAAAGTGATTGAACCATCTTTTTGGGTATGAAGTCCTATAATTGATCTCAAAAGAGTTGTTTTACCTGAACCATTAGCTCCAATTACAGCAACTATTTCCCCTTCTTTTACAGTAATAGATATATCCTTAAGAGCAATAAGATCATCATAATAGGCTGTTAGATGGTCTACATTAAGGATTAACTTATCCACTTATTGCTGCTTCCTTTTTTTTCTAAGATCAGACCAAAAGTATGACCAAGTTACAGGGGCTGATCTTATTAGCTTTGATCCTTCTGGGTCAGATACCAGATCTAATACAAAAGGACCCTCCTGTGTTAGAGATTCTTGAATTGCCTCTTCAATTTCATTAGGTTCTTCAACTCTTCGAGAAGGAATATGAAAAGCTTTTGCTATTTCTGAGTAATTTGGAGATACATCTTCGGAAGACAATGGATTTTCAAATTTACTACCAATGCTTTTACCAAAATATACCTTCTGAAGCACATCGAGTGCATTATAGGATTTGTTGTTGATTATAATATATGTGATAGGGAGTTCATACTCCTTAGCAGTAAGTAAAGATTGGATAGTCATCAAAAAGCCACCATCACCTATAATTGATATAACCCTTGAATCTCTTCTCCCTACGCCTACTCCAAGGGAAGAAGCGGTGCTCCAGCCTATTGGTAAAACTCCTCCTGCAATGTAACATCTATCAAGACCAGGGCTTCCAAATTGTTGAAGTATTCCTATTCGCGCCCAGCTTGGGTCAAGAACAATAATCCCATTTTCAGGTAAATATCTATTTAAAGCATAAAGAAGCCTGCGAGGGTTTATAGGTTTTTTGTCTGAATTAATAAATGGTTTAAGTTTATTAAACCACTCTTCTTTTTTTGATTTAAGTTCCTCTTTTGTTCCCCTTTTAACAGGTTTTTCCTTTAAGATATCTCTTATCTCTTTATTGATAGAAGCAAGGGAAAGTTTGGCATCCCCAATTAACCCCAACTCAACTGGATAGTTTTTACCTATTTCGATAGGATTGATATCAATCTGAATTATTTTAGTAGGTGGAACACTAAATATCTCTCCATCCAGCCAAATAGCAGTCTCTTCTTCTTCAAAACGCGTCCCTACAGCAAGAATAAGATCAGCTTTTTTTGCATAATTATTTGCAAGCTCGGTTC
>JAFDIG010000213.1 GCA_019308145.1 Deltaproteobacteria bacterium
CAACCGTTTACTAAAACCTCACGAGTTGCTTTATAGTTTTTATAATAACCTTTCATTACTGAAGGCCCTTTTACCCAAATCTCTCCTATCCCATCTTTATTGGGCTCATGGATCTTAACCTGAAGCCCGGGGAGCGGAAATCCAACAGAACCTATTCTCATATTGTTATGATTTTCAACAGAAATAACTGGTGAGGTTTCTGTTATTCCATATCCTTGAAATATATTGATCCCAAACCTTTTAAGTCCTTTTGCAACATTAGGGTCAAGCGCTGATCCCCCACTAACAAAAATTGCATCTCCAGCAATTTTATCCTTAATCTTTTTTTGAACAATCTTTCTAAATAAAGGGAGGGATAATAAAAGTTTAGCAAAAAATGATTTTTCAACATCTTTATTTATTCTCTCATACATTTTGCTAAATATAGCAGGAACCCCAAGGAAGAAATTAGGTCTTGTTTCTTTTAGATTTTCTCCGATCTTTTTCAATGATTCAGCAAAAAATATTGTACCCCCAAGCATAAGAGGAGTTAAAATACCACATGTTGATTCATAAACATGGTGAATAGGGAGGACGGAAAGAACCTTCATGTTTTCATCAAGCTCCATCCAGTTAATAAGGGCATCGATATTTGATAAAATGTTAGAATGTGTTAACATCACTCCTTTTGATTTGCCAGTTGTACCAGATGTGTAGATGATTTCAACAATATCACCTGGATTTAGTTCTATTTTAGGCTCTGACTCTTCTACACTAACATCTAAAAAAGAGAAAATATTATCTTTTTTTGCTAAAGAAAGTTTTGGATCGGCTGGTAGCCCGATCTTATCCATTAAAAATATAGGTTGTTCTTTTGAAGCAACAGATTGAATTAAATCAATATATTTAGAAGAAGCAATAAGAGCTTTTGCTTCACTATCTTCTAATATATGCATAATTTCATTCCTTTTAAGCTCCTTATCCAAAGGGACAACTATAGCACCACTCATCATAACCCCAAAAAAGCTAATTACCCACTCTGGACTGTTTGCACCAATAATTGCTATTTTGTCTTTTGGTTTAATTCCATAATATATTAAAATTGATGAAACCCTTTTTGCTGCTTTTAAAAGCATAGAATAAGAAACCTTTTTCCATGCTTCATTCCTTTTTACAACAAGAGCAGCTTTTTCAGGATTTTTTGATTGACTTTTCCTCAATCGGTTTATTAATGTTTCTTTCATTTTGTTTCTTCTTTATAAATAATTTTTAATCAGTTAAACCTACCATTTCTTTTAATCTATCAACCTCACTTTTTTCTAAAGAACGATATTTTCCTGGTTTTAGATCCTTTATTTCAAGAAAAGCAAATCTTATTCTTTCCATTTTGATTACAGGATGTCCAACTGCTAAACACATTCTTTTTATCTGTCTATTTTGTCCTTCACGAAGGGTGATCATAAGATAAGAATTCTTTTTCAATTTTTTTGATATCTTCACTTGAGCTTTCATAGAATATCCTTTATTAGATTTAAGCCCTTTTTTTAATCTTTCTATTTCAGTAAAAGATGGTATACCTTTTACCTTTACTAAATACGTCTTAGGTATTAAATATTTTGGATGCATAAGACGATAAGCAAGTTCACCATCATTAGTTATAAGCAAAGCACCTGATGTATCATAGTCAAGTCTCCCTACAGGAAAGAGCCTCCATTTCAATTTTTTTAAAAAATCCATCACAGTTGGTCTTCCAAGTGGATCTTTTAAGGTTGTCAAGCAACCTTTTGGTTTATAAAAAAGAAAATATAGCTTTGGTTCAAATCCTTTTATTGGTTTTCCATCTATTAGAATTTGATCCTTCTCAGGATCAGCTAATGTTCCAAATTTCTTAACAACAACACCGTTAACTGTAATCCTCCCTTGAGCAATCAATTCTTCAGCTTTCCGACGAGAAATAATGCCTGCTTTTGCTACTATTTTTTGAATTCTCTCTTTCATTTTTGAATTTTTATGAATTTCCAATGATATCCTTTATCTCTTCAATAGGAGGAAGATCCTTTAAATCCTTAAATCCAAAAAGTTCTAAAAACTCTTTAGTAGTGCCATAAACCATAGGACGTCCAGGTAGATTCTTTCTTCCTAAAATCTTTATAAGTCTTTTTTCTAACAAAAATCTTATCACATGAGTTGAATCTACGCCACGAATTTGATCAATCTCGACCCTCATGATTGGCTGTTTATATGCTATAATTGATAAAGTCTCTATTGCAGCTCGACTTATTTTAATTGGTTGTACCTTCTTTAACTCTTTAATCCAATCAGCAATAAAGGATTTAGTGCGAAACTGATACCCTTCTGCCACCTCTACTATCTCAATGCCATGAACATTTGAGCTATAATCTTTAATCAACTCATCAATTATTCTTTTTATCTCTTCTTCACCCTCCTTTTTATCAAGGACTTTAAGAATATCTTTTATTGTAATAGGGTTTTTAGAAACAAAAATAAGAGATTCTATAATTGCTTTATCTTTTTTGGTTTCCATCTTTTCTTATTTATTTTTATTATTTGCTACTTTTTTTTCCATAGGATAAATCATTGATATCGCATGTTTGTAAACAAGTTTTTCTCCGCCACCATTAACCAAAATGGAAAAATTATCAAAACTTACAATATATCCATGGACCTTATCACCATTAGTCAATTCAAAAGCTGTCCACAGCTTTTCTTTACGAATTTTATTTAAAAATTGATCCTGTATATTAATCTGACCTTTCATCTTGCCTTCCCTCTCTTTTCTGGTTTATAAACTCTTTTACCATTTTTAATATATTCCCTTTATTATAAGGATAATAAAACCAATTTATCCCTGAAACCTTTTTAAACCAGGTAAACTGCCTTTTTGCATATCTTTTTGTATCCCTTTTGATCAAATGAATTGCTTTATCTAAACTGATCTCCTTTTGAAGATATTTTATTATTTGTCTATACCCTAAAGCTTTCATTGAAGGAAGCTCTGGATTATAACCTTTTGCTAAAAGATATTTTACTTCATCCACAAAACCCTTTTCAATCATCTCATCAGTTCGTTCCTCTATTCTTTTATATAATAATTTTTTATCCATCCAAAGTCCAATCAATAATGGATCATAATAATTTTCCTTAAAAGCATGCTCTTTATGGAACTCTTTAATAGATCTCCCTGTCATAAGAAAGATCTCTAAGGCTCTAATAGTTCTTATACGATCGTTAGGATGAATATTTTTTGCTGATTCAGGATCTATATCACTAAGCCAACTAAATAATCCTTTCTGACCTTTTTCCTTTTCTATTTTTTTTATTTTTTCACTTATTTCATTAGGTATTGGAGGATGAGAAAAAAGCCCATAAAGTAATGCCTTTATATATAATCCTGTACCACCTACTACTATAATCCTTTTATTATTTAAGTATATCTCTTTTATAACCTTTGAAGCCAATGCTCTAAAGCGTGCTACATTAAAGGTTTCATCTGGATTAACCAAATCAATTAAATGATGTTTTATCCCATCTCTTTCAATTTGAGTTGGTTTAGCCGTCCCAATATCCATACCTTTATAAACAAGCATTGAGTCAGCACTTACAATTTCTCCCCCAATTTGTTTTGCTAAATATATAGCCATCTTTGACTTTCCAGTAGCAGTAGGACCAACAAGAACTATTAAAGGTATATTTTTCATAGTAAATTTTGTTAAAAAAAGATTTTAAAAGCCTATTAAAAACTGAAAAATCATTCAAGAGAAAAATAAAATAAATTATATTAGCCAATTTTCCTAAAAAACGAACAGATAAAGCTTAGATAGATAAAGATAGCCTAACTTTTTCAGGTTGACAAATTTGACCTGAAAAAATTAGTCCATTTTTCAGTATGAATTAATTAATTAATTATAAATAAAAATTAAAAGAAAAAAAAGAAGGATTTTTTAGATAATTTATCATAGATAATAGGGTTTTTAAAAATAATAGAAAATTCTTTATGAATAAAAAGATTGACATTTTTAAACAAATTGTTTTATTAATATAAAGCATAGTTAAGTTGGAGATATGTACTTTAAGAAATGAAAATAAAAAAATTTTCATTTTAGTCAAAGTAATATCCCAGCTTAAGTAATTTTTTCAAGGAAAGGAGGGATATTACTTTGGCAGAAGGAAATGTTAAGTGGTTCAATCCTGAAAAAGGATATGGCTTTATCCATACCGATGATGGAGAAGATTTATTTGTCCATTATACAGCTATTAAAGGAACAGGCTTTAGAACCTTGGATAAAGGGCAAAGAGTAAAATTTGATATTGAAACAAGTCCAAAAGGAAAACAAGCAGCTAATGTGGAAAAGCTTTAAACTATT
>JAFDIG010000214.1 GCA_019308145.1 Deltaproteobacteria bacterium
GGGAATAAAAGGCATATGAGTATATGATCTGCTTTTTTCCTCTAAACTTGCTTTTGATACTGCTGAAATTTATGATCCAAAAAATATTCAATATCTTGAAAATATACCGAGGATATTCTCCTCAGGTGTTCATTGTCTTTTTTAATATAAATAAAAAAACCTTGTTTTATCTTAAAACACCTATTCTTGATGAAATAAAATTATTTATTATGAAAGAGATGGGAAAGCATATAGCTTTACAGTAAACTTCCTTTTGCTAAAAAACTAAAAAAAATATTGAACTTGGTTTTATTTTGTATTATATTCATTGCCGAGGTGATCGTTGGGGAAACTCTCACTACACATTCTTGATATTGTAGGGAATGCAACAAAAGCAGGCGTCACCCTAATTGTTATTTGTATATTTGAGGATATAAAATCTGATCAGATGAAGATTGAAATCATCGATAATGGTTCTGGAATACCTAAAGAGATTGTTGATAAAGTAACCAATCCATTTGTAACAACATGCGCAACTCGTAGAGATAGACTTGGTCTTTTTACGTTTCAACAACTGCAAAACAATGTAATGGTTATCTAAAAATTCATTCAGAACCAGGCAAAGGAACAAAAGTGACAGTACATTTAAAAAGAAGCCACATTGACCGACCGCCTCTTGGTGATATTGCTCTTACCATCACTACCCTTATCACACTTAATCCTGACAAAGATTTTATCTATCATCATAAATTAAAGAATAAAGAATATATCTTTGATACGCGCGAAGTAAAAACTATATTGGAAGATGCTCCAATAAATAATCCAAAAGTGATAAAATTTATTAAAGAAGATATCATAAAAGGGATTCCTAAGGAGAAAAAAGATTTAATATATAATCCTGTAAAAAAATTTTTAAGGAGAATAAAATGGAGATCGCAGCGAAAACAGAAGAAAATATTCTCACCAAAGAATCTATGGAGATCTTAGACAAAATCATTTCTCGCTATAAAGGGAAAAGAGGTGCTTTGATGCCAGTTTTGCAGGAAGCGCAAGAAGAGTTTGGATATCTTCCTATAGAAATTCAGAATTATATTGCCACCCAGATGGGAATACCAGCATCTGAAGTTTATGGTGTAGTAACCTTTTATCACTTTTTCACTATGGTGCCTAAAGGAAGACATACGATCAAAGTTTGCCTTGGGACAGCTTGTTATGTCCGAGGTGGTAAAAAAATTATAGAAAAGCTAAAAAACGACCTTGGTATTGATATTGGTGGCACAACCCCAGATCGAAGATTCTCTCTTGATGTAGTTAGGTGTCTTGGTGCGTGTGGTTTAGCTCCTGTAGTGATGGTTGATAATGATATACATCAAGGAATGAAGCCATCAAAGTTAGATAAAACCCTTGAACCTTATAAATAAAAAAATATTTTTAGTGAGCTTTTATAATTGTTTTTAATTTAACTATATTAACCAATTCTGCTACTAATAAGAAAATGAAGAAAGTATTACCAATTTTGTTTCTACATTTTGGTAAAAATTGTAAAACAAGATTTTATTTTATGCTACAAAAATAGTTTATATTGTAAGGTGTTATAAACCAACAATGCATCGTATGCAATTTGTTACAAATCGGTTTTAATTATATATATTAGTGGTAGAGATTTTTATCTCTCATCTTATGAGGAGTTATTATGAAAAAGCTAACTATAGAAGATCTAAAAAGAATTAGGGATGAGGTAAGGGAATCCTTAAAGATTAGAGAAGGAGAATCCCCGATCAAAATCATTGTTCATATGGGTACTGTAGGGATTGCATCAGGTGCAAGAGAAGTGCTTAAAGCATTTGCTGAAGAGATAGAAAAAAGGGGGATAACAAATGTTACTCTCACTCAAGCAGGGCATTTGGGTATAGACTCTAAATGTCCTTTAGTAAGTGTCATCAGGCCAGGCGAACCCAGGGTTACTTATGGTTCTATTACACCAGATCAAGTAAGCAGGATACTTGTTGATCATGCTCTGGGGGGAAAAATCATAACAGAATGGTTAGTCTCAAAAGAGGAGGTTTAAAAGATATGCCTTTTTTTCGATCTCATGTGCTTGTATGTGCTGGAGGAGCCTGTGTTTCTTCAGGATGTAAGGATGTAAAATCAGTTCTAATAGAAAAGCTTAAAGAATATAAATTAGACAAAGAGATTAAGGTTGTTGAAACAGGGTGTGTTGGCTGTTGTGAATTAGGACCTATTATGACCATATATCCTGAAGGAATATTTTATCAAAAAATAAAACCCTCTGATGTAGAGGAGATTGTTGTTGAGCATTTCCTTAAAGGGAGGGTAGTAAAAAGACTCCTCTATACACCTCCTAAATATAAGGAGGCTGTGTTAACAATAAAGGAAATACCTTTCTTTAAACGGCAACAAAAAAATGTTTTAAGAAATTGTGGTTTAATAAACCCTCAAGTAATAGAAGAATATATCGCAAGGGATGGTTATCAAGCTTTGGTAAAAGTTTTAACCGAGATGACCCCTGAAGAAGTGATAGCAGAAATCGAGGCATCAGGCTTAAGGGGAAGAGGTGGTGGAGGTTTCCCTACTGGCCTAAAGTGGAAATTTACAAGGGCTTCCAAAGGTAATGAAAAATTTGTTGTCTGTAACGGAGACGAGGGAGACCCTGGTGCATTTATGGATAGATCTCTTTTAGAAGGAGATCCTCATGCTGTAATTGAAGGGATGATTATAGCAGGATATGCTGTAGGTTCAAAACAAGGATATGTTTATGTAAGAGCTGAATATCCTTTAGCAATTGAGAGACTCTCTTGGGCAATAAATCAAGCAAGAGAAAAAGGTCTTTTAGGGGAAAATATTCTTAATACTGATTTCACCTTTGACATTGAGATAAGACGAGGATCAGGTGCCTTTGTCTGTGGAGAGGAGACTGCTTTGATGATATCAATTGAAGGCAAAAGGGGGCAACCACGCCCTAGGCCTCCTTTTCCCGCCCAAAAAGGGTTGTGGGATGCCCCCACTCTGCTTAACAATGTTGAAACTTATGCTAATGTCCCTCTGATTATCCTAAAAGGTGCAAAATGGTATAGCCAGATAGGAACAAAAGGAAGTAAAGGCACAAAGATTTTTGCTCTTGCTGGAGATATAAATAACACAGGATTAGTAGAAGTGCCAATGGGCACGTCCCTTGGTGATATCATCTTTGATATAGGGGGTGGCATACCAAAAGGGAAAAAATTTAAAGCAGCACAGTCTGGTGGTCCCTCTGGAGGATGTATACCAGCACAACATCTAAACGTTCCAATCGATTATGACTCTTTGCAAGAACTTGGAGCTATTATGGGTTCAGGTGGACTTATTGTAATGGATGAGGATACCTGTATGGTAGATATGGCTCGCTTTTTCATGGACTTTGTTCAGGATGAATCATGTGGAAAATGTCCTCCTTGTAGAGAAGGGACAAAAAAGATGTTGGAGATACTAACCCGTATTACGCAAGGAAAAGGAAAAGAAGGAGATATTGAACTATTAGAAGAGCTTGCTTATACTATTAAAGATTCTGCTTTATGTGGATTAGGCCAAACAGCACCTAATCCTGTTCTTTCTACCATAAGATATTTCAGAGATGAATATGAAGCACATATCAAGGAAAAAAGATGTCCTGCTGTTGTTTGTTCAGCCCTTTTTAGGGCTCCTTGTCAACATACCTGCCCATTAGGACAGGATGTACCTGGTTATGTGGCACTTATTGCGGATGGCAGATTTGAAGAAGCTCTTGCTCTTATCAGGCAGACAAATCCTTTTCCTGGTATCTTAGGTAGGATCTGCTCTCATAAATGTGAATCAAAGTGCAGGAGAGGAACCCTTGATGAACCAATCTCCATTTGCCGTTTAAAAAGATTTGCAGCAGATATAGAAAGAGAAAAAGGGAAACAGATCATCACTCCTATTGGCCCAAAAAGAGAGGAAAAAGTAGCAATAATTGGTGCTGGTCCTTCAGGGCTTGCATGTGCTCATGAGTTAAGCAAAAGAGGATATAATGTGGTGGTATTCGATTCCCTTCCCTTTGCAGGGGGAATGTTAAGGGTTGGTATTCCTGAATATAGATTACCATCTGAGGTAATAGATTATGAAGTTGGAATCATCGAGCGCATGGGTGTTGAGATACGTCTTAATACCACAATTGGAAAGGATATCTCCTTTAATTCATTGCGCAATGATTTTGATGCTATTTATATTGCCACAGGCGCTCATATCAATCAAAGATTAAATATACCCGGCGAAGATATGAAAGGTGTCCTATCAGGAATAGATTTTTTACGTGATATCTCTTTTGGAAAGAAGGTAGATATTGGAGAAAAG
>JAFDIG010000215.1 GCA_019308145.1 Deltaproteobacteria bacterium
AAAATCCTACAATCGCAATAATAAAAATAAAATAGTATTTTATCTAAAAGTAGAATCTAAATTTCTAAAAAATAAGGTTGAAGATGAGAAAAAAATTGTTATAATTATAATAAGATGGTTAAATATTTATTGTTCTCACGAACAAGAATTAAAACCCTTTTAAAAACTTCCAAACAAAGATTCACCAAACATATAGGCTAAGTTTATAAAAATTTAAAAAAAGGGGGACCTTTATGCTCTTAAAGATCAATCCAGAAAATCCTCAAAAAAGATTAATAAGGAAGGTTGTAGAAGTTTTAAGGAATGGTGGAGTAATTGGTTATCCAACTGATACCATCTATGGCATTGGATGTAGTATCTATAATACAGAAGGGATTAAAAAGATAAGAATGCTTAAAAAACAAAATAACAATAAACCTTTAAGTTTTATATGTTCAGACCTTAAAAACATAAGCGAATATGCCTATGTCTCCAACTATGCCTATAAAACTATCAAAAGGCTTATCCCAGGTGGTTATACCTTTATACTTAAAGCAACAAAACTGGTGCCAAAGATCATGCTTACAAAGCAGAAGACTGTGGGGATAAGGGTGCCTAATAATAAGATCTGTTTAGAGATGGTGAAGGAATTAGGCCACCCTATAATCACAACAAGTATATTTAATTCAAAAGATGAGCTTTTTACCAATTCTGAGGAAGTGGAGGAGCAGTTTGGAAAAGCTCTTGATCTGATAATTGATGGTGGCTCTATACCTGCAATACATTCAACTATTGTTGATTTTACAGATGAGGTTCCAGTGATTTTAAGGAAAGGAAAAGGCGATATAAGTACACTTGTTGTAGAGGAATAAGTTTTCTCTTTTCGCTGATAAAAAGGGGGATTTCCCCCTTTTTTCTTATTAATACCTTAAAGACTAATTTCCATATAAATTATATATGAAGTAAATATGATGATGGATGTTTCAGTTATCATACCTACTTATAATCGTAAAGATTTTCTAATTGAAGCAATTGAATCGGTTTTAGCACAAACCTTTTTAGGGTATGAATTGATTGTTGTAGACGATGGATCAACTGATGGCACAAAGAAGGTTTTAGCAGATTATGGCAATAAGATAACCTATTATTTTCAAGAAAATAAAGGTGTTTCATCAGCACGAAATTTTGGTATACAAAAAAGTCATGGAAGATTTATCTGCTTTTTAGACTCTGATGATCTTTGGCTAAAAGATAAGCTTAAGATACAATATGATTTCATGATAAATCATCCAGATTCTTTTATATCATATACTGATGAGATATGGATAAGAAAAGGAGTTAGGGTTAATCCAAAAAAAAAGCATGCAAAATATTCAGGATGGATATTTGAACGATCTTTGCCTTTATGTATTATAAGTCCATCATCAGTGATGATA
Organism: Deltaproteobacteria bacterium; assembly: GCA_019308145.1. GTDB lineage: Bacteria > Desulfobacterota > JAFDIG01 > JAFDIG01 > JAFDIG01 > JAFDIG01. The sequence goes on from JAFDIG010000215.1 coordinate 1,416, forward strand.
AAAAGAGAGCTCTTTGATATAGTTGGCCTTTTTGATGAAAGGTTTCCTGTTTGTGAGGATTATGATCTCTGGCTTAGGATTACATCTAAATTCCCTGTTAGCTTTATTAATAAAAAATTAATTATAAAAAGAGGTGGGCATTCTGACCAGCTTTCACAAAAAAGTTGGGGGAATGATCGATACAGGGTTTTTGCGATAGTTAAACTTTTAAATTCAAATCAACTTTCAAGTGAGCAGAGAAAGCAGGCAATTTTAGAGTTAAAAAAGAAATGTGCGATCTTGGCAAATGGATTTAGGAAAAGAGAAAAGATTAAAGAAGCAATATATTATGAAACCATGGCAAAGAGATTTTCATGATATTTGAAAAGGATTATCTTTTTACCTCTTTAAATCTAATAAAAGAGAAGATAGTTACGCTTAAAGATAAAGAAGCCCTACACCTTAAGGAAAAAGAGATCCTTCCTGGAATGATAATAACCATACATGATAAAAATGGTTCAGATTTTAGAGCACGGGTTGTATCAATCACCAAAGATGAAGCAGTATTAAAGATATTTGATAAGCTAAAAAGAGAAACTGAACCTCTGCTTAATATTTTTCTTTTGCAAGCCCTTATAAAGAAGGAAAAATTTGATTTTATTATAGAGAAAAGTACAGAGCTCGGTGTATTTGGTATAATTCCAATTGAGACAAAAAAGTCTCAAAGGATTGAAGAGTTTTTTAAAAATCATAAAAAAATTCACCGTTGGCCTTTTGTTGCAGTTAGAGCAACTCTTCAGTCAAGAAGAGCGGCTGTGCCAAGAATAACAAAAGTAGTTCGATTAAAAGAAGCAATAGATATGATTTCTAACTTTGATCATAAGATATTGATCTCAGAGAAGGAGAATAATTTATCCTTGAAAGAATATCTGATTCATAACAGAAGCGGCGTTAATGTAGCTATACTTGTTGGGCCAGAAGGTGGATGGAATGATGAAGAGATAAAAATGATTAATGCATCAGGCTTTGTTTCTACCTCTCTTGGCCCAAGAATATTAAGGGTTGAGACAGCAACAATAGCTGCTATTTCTATTATACAAGCTATATGGGGGGATATTTGACTCTTACGTCAACCCAATCAACATAAATTCCCTATTAAAATATATAATCCTTTGCATATTTTCTGACATGTTTACCTGATAGCACATGAAATGTTTGGATCTTCTTTAGTGCCTTTGATGAAAATGTTCCAATAGGTATATATATAACCTTTTTTGATACCTTTGCTGCTAAACGGATACAAAGATCTGATGGAGGCTTTTTAGCAACATATGCAATATGTTTTTCTTCGCAATAATCAATGGCAGCCAAAAGCAATCTTTCTGGTTTGTTCCTCGCGATATCAAAAAAAGAGTCTTGCCATATATCATAAACCCTCATAGGAGGATAGGTCATCATAAATCCTCCATAAAGAGAGCGGGAGATTCCAGGCCCCACGATATCATCACCTGGGTTTGTTGCATAAAAAGCCATATCTGACTCATCTTTATGTTCCCCAAGCCAAGTAAGTTTCCATGGAAATCTTTCCTCTCCCTCCTTATCATGAATATCCTCATCAAATATTACTACCAAAGAGCCAACCTTTCCTCTTAATGGTTGGTTTTCATAAACATAGATCCTTTTTTCATGCCAGTTCCTTACTGTTTCTCTTATGTCTAAACCATCAAGAAAAGAAGTTGTAAAAGGTTCAAAGTGCCGCATTTCTTCTGAAATAACCAAAGCAGCTTTTTTTCGCATATAATCACTTGTTGCTTCAATTACCAGATCCTCTGGAGGATAGGAACATATTTGAGTTATATCCCAATATTTTTTCCATTCACCAGGGTATCTCTCCTTTGGTCTTTGTTTTACTGGTATAAGTTTTAGCCTTTTTCTTAAGCTTTTAAATCTTCTATGAAACTCAAACCTTTTTTGATTAAGATAAAGATCCTCACCTTTAAGTTCCAAAGCAGGAAGAGTTGGTGATTTATCTTGCCAGGGATAAAAACTGCCTATGTTCCAAACCTCATAGGCAAAGTTATCATCAACTGCTCCCCTTGAGGCTATTAACAATTTGTAAAAATCTGGGACAAGTCCACCTTCTATAAAAGCATAGTTACGTGCGAATTGAAATAGTATCTCTGTCTGGATAGGTTTTATCTCTTCATGATAATTTTTTATATACCTTAATTTTGCTTCATCAATAAGATGATGATAGAGCTTAAGTCTATCTAATGTTACATTCTCTTTTTTTCTATTTTCTTCAAATGTTTTGCAAATAAAACCCATCTCTGAAAGTATTTCCCTGCTTGATTTTTCGGATAGATGGGCAAGGATAACATTATCTCGTTTTACTCTTTCGATCGGCTGGACTTTCTCTTTATCTATCTCCTTTAAAATTCCAGGGAAATGTGAAAGGCCAAAAACAAAAAGTATCTTTTTGCCTTGATTTTTTAACCTTTGCAGATGATATATCATGGTAGCTTCTCTTAAAATATCCTTTTTATCTGAAAGAGGTTTCATTATTTCAGCAGACTTCTCACAATATCTTTTATAACCAATGCGGGTTATACTATAAGGATCCGGAAAGGCTTCATGATGAGGGATATAGCCTTCCATATCTCTATCAATAAAATAGATAGGAATATCGTTTTCTATGGCAAGCCTTATTGCTTCAATTATTGGATCAATAGGCTCTATTAGGAGATAAACCAACTCACCTTTTTCCTCATATGCTACAACTGATAGAAGGGGAAGCCTTTTTACTCCTTCTATAACCTTTTCTTTTAGTGTTGATGGAAGCTCAACAGCAACGATTTCAGGCGAGATCTGTTTAAATTGTCTGTTAAGCTCCCAAGCAAATTCAAAAGAACCATGTACTATTGGGAAGAGATGGATGTTTTTATAAATTTTTTTATGTTATTTATAGTTTATACTCCATTATACTAATCGTTTAGTAAAGATCTGTATAATTCAATATATTTATCTACAATGGATATTAATGAGAAATTTTTTAATGCTTTTTCTCGTCCTATCTTACCCATTTCTATAGCTTTGTCAGGATGCTCAATAAGAAATTTGATTTTTTCTGAAAGTTGGATGCTATTACCCGGGGAAAAGAGAAGACCATTTGCTCCATCTTCAATACCCTCATGAATACCTTCGATATCTGTTGCCACAATAGGTAGTCCACAAGCCATCCCTTCTAATAAGACTAGAGGTAAACCCTCCCAATTTGATGGCATAACCAAGATATGAGAATTGTGATAAAAAGGGAGGACATCTTTTTGATTGCCTTTAAAAGAAACAAAAGAGGATATTCCTAATTTATAAGTCAGATGTTGTAATTCTTCTTTAAGGGGGCCATCTCCTACTATAGATAAAGATATATCAAAATTTTGATCGATAAGTATTCTTATAGCTTTTAGCAAAATATCCACACCTTTTTGTTTAGCTAACCTGCCTACAAAAATAAGATCTATTTTTGAATCCCAGCTTTTTTTATTTGTAGCGGGGACAAACCGTTCTGTATCTACACTGTTGGGGATATATACTATGTTTTTATCTTTTACTCCTCTATTTCTTAACTCTTTGTAAATCCCTCTTGAAATTGCTATTAACCTATCAACTTTTCTCCATAAACCATCTATTAAAAAACCAAATTTTATTCTCTTTATCCTGTTTAAATCACCATATTCCCCGGTCTCTTTTATTCCAGCATTTTCTATTCTATTTATAACCCTTTTTTTAAATAGAAATTTAACAATGATAGAGGCTGTTGTATAAAAATATATGCCAAAACATTGAATAATATCATATTTATCTTTTTTATCTATTAAAAATTTTATTACTGATAATAGATAAGTAGGTGCCCATGGTCTTGAGGCTTTGATTTTTCTATAGATTTCAACTCCATTTATCACTTCAAATTCAGGAAGATCATCAAAGTATTGGGTTAAGACCATTACTTTAACACCCTTTCTACTCAATGCTTCCGCAAGTTTTTGGCACTCTTTTTCTGCACCACCTATAACTGGGTAATAAAGGCCAATAATCATTAATACTTTTATCTCCATGAATTAATAGACCTCATAAATCTTTTTTATTTTATCAGCGATAATTTTCCAATCAAAGAGAAGAGCTTTCTTTCTCGTTTCTATGGACAATTCTTTTTTTTTGTTCTCATCATTTAATATATCCAGAATTGTTGAAACCATCAGATCTATTTTCCCAGATGGGACCAGAACAGCGCTTTTATCATCTAAATAATCTCTAATAGCACCAACATCCGTAGTAATAATTGGAAGCCCACAGGCAGCCGCCTCTAAAAGGGTGTTGTTGGCCGTAGTGTTTACTAAAGGTAGAAAAAGAAGTTGATGACCTTGATACTGTTTAAGAAGAAAATCCTCATCCACTTCATCGAAAAGCTTCACATTTTTCAAATTGGAAAATAGGTTCCAATTCTTTTTAAAAGTAATTATAGTAAAAGAGACTTTTGGTGAAAGCCGATTTATTTTTTTTATCACCTCTTTTAGACTCTCAAAATCCCTTAAATGAGTGCCTACAAAAAGGATTTCCCCTTCCTTTTTCTTTTTCTGAGATGGGATGAAGAATTTGGTATCTATTCCGTGAGGGATAAAAACTATCTTTTCTTTTGATATCCATTTAGAAAAATAGTCGGCCTGATTGGTTCCCAAAACTATAAGAGCATTGACCATATTCAGTTTAGGAGGTCGCAAAAAATATGCATGAAATTTTTCAGGAGGAAAATGGTAGGTAACAAATAGCTTATGCTTACCAAAAGGATTGAATCTCCGAAAGTCATTTTCTCCGTATAAGAAATGGAAGATACTTTTTTGTAAAAAAATGGATCTAATCTGAAGATCTATCTCTCTCTTTAATTGAGGAACTAAATAGAGATTACTTTTCCTTAAAAAAAATCCCCAAAATATATCAGGTACAACACCCATTAACTTAAACATAAAACTAGGTTGAGATCTTTTACAAAAAATATAGTCAGATAATCTGTCATATCCTGAATGGGGGCTATGATGTTCCATTCGGGTTACTATATGGATTATATTCATTTCTTTTTACTCTCCATAAAATAAGACCTAATATTTCTCCTAAAAGAATACAAAAATAATATATTTGGCTAAAAGAGTATTTGGAATGGAAGAAAATTCTATTTCTGATAATGAGTATAGCATCCAAAAAGAATCTATATAATTTTTGCTTTAAGGGAGGAGGATCTTTTAAGGAAAGAACAGCCAACAGTTTTATATTTGCCATCCCCTGTTTTATGCCACGTTTGATAAAATAATATTTTTTTAGTCTTGAGGATGGAATTTGATGATAGACAATAGCCTTGGGAGAATAACCTATTTTATATCCTTTTTGATTGAGTTTATAGAAAAAAGCTCTTTCTTCATTGGTGCTTTTAAATTTTTCAATAAATCCGTTTAACTCAAAAAAGATCTCTTTTTTAACAGAAAAATTTCCCCCAAAGGGATGGGAAGGATAGCTCATTATAGATTCTTCTAAAGAATAATCAAGATACCCTAAAGGTATTAAAAGATCTTTAGAGAGCCAATTCGGTTTATTAGATAAAAAGGAGAGTTCAATTTTACCTCCTGTTGCTCCAATAAAAGAAAACTTTTTATAAAGAGAGTAGTGAGCTGAAATCCAAACTGGTGAAGCGATAGCATCATCATCAATAAATGCCAAAATTTTGCCTTTTGCTATACTTGCCCCTTTATTTCGGGCATAAGACATGCCTATTTGAGGTTCTAATATATATTGAATCTTTTTGTGAGAGGATCTGCTGATCCTTTCAACAACCAATTTTGTATCATCAGAAGAATTATTATCTACTACGATGATTTCATATTTTTCTTTAGGGAAATCCTGGTTTAACAAACTATTTAAAGTTTTCGGAAGATAATTTGCCCTGTTTCGTGTTATAATAATTACTGAAAATTCAATTTTGTCCATGATACTTTTTAATTTTCAATATTTTTTTTATATTAAATATTATTTTTTCTATCCAATCAATAAGAAAGTTTAATGGCCTAAAGGATAAGATATAATAAAATATCATAGTAAAAGATATTCCTTTAATATTTAGAAGTAAACTTTTTCGCATGCATATCCTAAATATATCAAAATGCTTGCTATGAAAGGAAATCCAACCATATTTTAAATATTGTATCGCGAGGAACTCCATTTTTGTTATTTCTTTTTTTGTGAGATTTTCTTTTTTATTTTTATCAGAAATCTTAATTTCTAA
>JAFDIG010000216.1 GCA_019308145.1 Deltaproteobacteria bacterium
GAAAAAGAGTTAAGAGAAGGGATAAGGAAGCAGAAGGATAATTTATATCTTGATAAATTTCCAAGCAAACTTTTTGATGATGCTAAAGAAAGGATAAATGCAGAGATTAAGGTAAAACCCTCTAAAAAAAAGAGGGAGTTTACCTTTAAATTTAAAGAAGGTGATGAGGTTTGGATCAGGCCTCTAAAAAAGAAGGGAATATTTTCCTCTTTTTTAAAGAATAGTAAATGTGAGGTAATGGTTGAAAAAGGGGTTAAAATAGCTTTAAACGAAAAAGATCTTTTCCCTTATAAAGGTGATAATATTGACAAAAGAAAAAAAGAAGAAAAACAAAGAGGGATTTCTTTTTCAATAAAGCCAACATCTTTTCTCGTAAAAAAAGAGCTTAATGTGGTTGGCTTAACAGTTGAGGAAGCAATACCAATAGTAGATAAATTTATTGATACTGCAATCTTACATGGTGTTAAAGAGGTGGAGATTATCCACGGGATTGGTTCTGGCAAGTTAGGGAAAGCTATAAGAGAACATTTAAAGAAACATTCTTATATTCAATCTATAAAACAGGGGGAAATCCCTGGTGCTGGTCCTGGTGTTACACAAGTAGAAATAGGAGGATAAGGTTTGTCTGTTTTTATTCCTGATGAGATTGTTGAAGAGGTGAGGGAAAGAGCGGATATTGTGGATCTTATTTCTGAGTATGTTACATTAAAAAAGTCAGGTAAGAATTACAAGGGATTATGCCCCTTTCATCATGAAAAAACTCCATCTTTTACTGTTAGCCCTGAGAAACAGATATTTTATTGCTTTGGCTGTGGAGAAGGGGGAAATATCTTTTCTTTTTTAATGAAGAAAGAAAGTATGACTTTTCCTGAGGCAGTGAGATATTTAGCTGAAAGATATGGTGTGACTATTCCTGCTAAAAATAAAAAGGATGGGTTCATTTTTTCCAAAAAAGAGGAGATGTTTAAAATCAATCTTGAATCAATGAGGTTCTTTCATTACACACTTCTTAAAGATAAAAAAGGTGAGAAAGCAAGGCAATATTTGAAAAATCGTAATATTTCAATAGATCTAATAAAAGATTTTACTCTTGGTTACACTCCTGAACTTTGGGATGCTCTTTTTCTTCATCTAAAAAAAATTGGATCAAATTTGTCAATTGCAGAAGAGTTAGGGTTATTGATAAAGAAAAAAGATGGTACTTATTATGATAGATTCAGAGATAGGATAATATTCCCAATAAGAAATAAAACAGGAAAGGTGATAGGCTTTGGTGGTAGGGCTTTAAATGATGAGCCATCTATACCAAAATATATCAATTCTCCTGAAAGTCTAATCTATCAAAAGGGAAAGAATTTCTATGGGCTTGATAAGGCATACAATAATATTAGAGAAAAGGATTCAGCAATAGTAGTCGAAGGTTATACAGATTTGATTGCGTTGCACAACATAGGCTTTTTAAATGCGGTTGCAACCTTAGGCACAGCTATAACCAAAGAACAGGTAAGCTTATTAAAAAAATTAACATCTAATATAATAACTTTATTTGATGGTGATGAAGCAGGAATAAAGGCAGCACAAAGGGCTATGGAAGTTGCCATTGAAGAGGATGTAATACCCCTTATGGTACTTTTACCAGCTGGATATGATCCAGATCAGCTTATAAGAAAAGGAGAGGTTGATAAGCTCAAAGAAAAATTAGACCATCCAGTTGATAGTCTAACATTTTTTATTGAGAAACGGTTAAAAGGGGTTTCAGATGATTTTCCTTTAGAAAAAGAAAAAGCGATTAATGAGGCTATTGCAATGGTTCAGAGATTAAAAACACCTTTAAAAAGAGGGATATATATTAGTAAAATAGCTCAAATAGCTAATTTAAACGAAGAGTGGCTTTATCAATCTATTAAAGAGATAGATTTAAATAAAAAAGAGAGAACAATAAAACATTTTTTTAAAAATAAAAGATTTCCTACAGGAGAGGAGCAGTTATTAACATTAGTGATAAAAGAGCCTTCGTTTATTCCCAGGTTGGCTAAAGAGAAGATTTTAGATGATTTTGAAGATCCTGATTTACAGAAAATAGGAGAAGTTATAATAAATCTTTATAAAGAAAAAGGGGAATTAGCTACAAAAGATTTACTTTTTTCTCTATTTTCTGAAGAGAATAAAAAAATTCTTGCTCGGTTAATGGTTGAGGAAGAGCGATTCAGCTTTGAAAATATAAATAGATCTTTTATAGATTGTATTAATTATATAAGAGAAAAAAAGAGAAAAAAAGAGGCAAAAGAGCTTTCCTATCTAATAAAGAAAGCTGAGCAGGATAAAAATCCAGAAGTTATTGAAAAGCTATTAATAAAAAAACAGCAGTTGATAGTTTCAAAAAAGGAGATATAATTCTATATTAGAAGATTTTAAAGATTAATAAAAAGATTTGCTTCTTTATAAGATTTACAAAAAGTAAATATTTTGTTTTTTAAATATTTAATATAAAAAATCTAATAATAAAAAGAGGGAAGGTTAATCTATGGCAAAAGATGATAAAATGAAAGAGGTAAAGAAGCTAATTTCTCTTGGTAAGGAAAAGGGATACCTTACCTACGATGAATTAAACAATCTTTTACCCCCTGATGTGGTTACCGAGGAGCAGATAGATGATATGTTGATGTTGTTTGATGAAATGGATATAGAAGTTTTAGATGAACCCCAAGAGGTAAAATTAACAAAGGAAAAACAAGAACCATCTGTAAAGGCAGAGGACGTAGATTCGGTTGATTATGAAATTATTGGCAAAACAAGTGATCCAGTTAGAATGTATTTAAGAGAAGTTGGGAGTGTTTCCCTTTTAAGTAGAGAAGGGGAGGTTGAGATTGCTAAAAGAATTGAAGAGGGGAAAAAAGAGGTATTGCAGGTGGTTATAAATTCCCCAATAGCGGTAAGAGAAATAATTCAGATTGGTAGTCTTTTAAAGGAAGATAAAATTTCTGTTAAAGATGTTACCCAGGATTTAGATGAAGAGGAGATCTTGCCTGAAGAGGAACAATTTCACAAAGAGAGGATATTACAAATTATAAAAAGAATAAAAGAGATAGATAGTGAGATCCGAGAAATGGTGCGCAATTGTGCCATGAATGACAAGAAGTTAGTAAAAAGTGTCCGTAAACAAATTTTAGAAAAGCAAAAAGAGATAATTGAACTTTTAAAAGCGATTAATTTGAATGAAAAATTGATATTTCGTATTGTTGATAAGATGAAAAATTTAGCAAAAAAGATGGAAAAGGTTGAAGGTGATTTTAAAGCAAAAGGTGAGACAAAAGTGGAACAAAAGGAAGAAGAAGATATTGGGGAAAGCCAAGAAGATATATACCTTAGGGAGCTAACAGAGAGTTTGGATTTTAATGAAGCAAAGTCTAATGAGTTTATTTTTCTACCTTATACTCAACTTTCCTTAAAACAGTTAAAAGAGGATATAAGAAAAATAGAGGAAGGCGAACGAAAGGCAAAAGAGGCTAAAGGAGAGCTTGTCAGGGCTAACCTTAGACTTGTGGTGAGCATTGCAAAAAAATATACAAACAGGGGATTGCAATTTCTTGATTTAATTCAAGAAGGTAACATTGGGCTTATGAAGGCGGTAGACAAATTTGAATATCAAAGAGGTTATAAGTTTAGCACCTATGCTACTTGGTGGATACGTCAGGCTATAACTCGTGCAATTGCTGATCAGGCAAGAACTATCAGGATTCCTGTCCATATGATTGAGACCATCAATAAACTCATTCGTACATCACGGTATTTAGTGCAGGAGATTGGAAGGGAGCCTTTGCCAGAAGAAATTGCTGAGCGTATGGACCTTCCTCTTGAAAAAGTAAGAAAAGTTCTTAAAATTGCAAAAGAGCCTATTTCACTTGAAACACCTATTGGAGAAGAAGAAGATAGCCATTTAGGTGATTTTATCGAAGATAAAAAGGTTATATCTCCTGCTGATGCTGTTATACAACGCAATCTTATGGAGCAGATCCAAAAAGTTTTATCAACATTGACTCCCAGGGAGGAGAAGGTCTTAAGAATGCGGTTCGGTATAGGTGAGAAGTATGATCATACCTTAGAGGAAGTTGGCCAAGATTTTAAGGTAACAAGGGAACGAATTAGGCAGATAGAGGCAAAGGCTTTAAGAAAGTTGAGACATCCTACCAGAAGAAAAAAACTTAAAACTTTTATTGAGTCTTGATCTTTAGTTAGTTCGCACTTCATTTTTCAGTGCGAACTAATTGACTTTACAAAAATAATCAATAATGATAATTAAACTATCAAAAAATTTAAGATCCTGTAATCTACTATG
>JAFDIG010000217.1 GCA_019308145.1 Deltaproteobacteria bacterium
TTTAAAGAAGGAGACACCATTGAAGTAGATGTAGATGAAACAGGTGAAAACTTAAAGTTTAAGGCTGCATAAACAATTATTTAGTAACATAAAAAAGGCAGGCTTATAGCCTGCTTTTTTTATTCCTTTTATCAAGAAAGATTAATTACCATTGGTAATAGAGATATTTATGTATTATTAATAATTGGTAGCAGGGGTATTTATATATTATTGATAATCGGTAGCACAGGCATCCCTGCCTGTGTTCCTTTAATTAACAGGCAAGATGCCTGTTCTACCCTGAGGGATTGATGATGCCTGTTTTACCCTGATGGATTGATGATGCCCGTTCCACCCTAAGGGATTGATGTCTGTTCTACCCTTGGGGATTGATGTTTGTTCTATCATCATGAGAAAATATTAAATGATCAAGCAAAAAGCTTATCCCTACATTTTTAAATTTTTAACAAAATAAAAAAAGGGGCAATTTAAAAATTGCCCCTCAATTTATTAGAAGATTATTTAATATTAGAAGATTTATTATTTTATAAAATTAGCTACCCAAGCATACCTGCCTTTGCATTGCTTTGAGCAATAAAATTCTCTATCTCTGCTCTTGCTTCATGCTCTGCCATCTGAACAGGAGGATGCTTCATGCAATAAGCAGAGATAGCCTTTAGTACTCCTTTTTCCCCTCTATCCCTTGCAAGTTTTAAATAGCGTATTGCATCGATTGTAACACCAGCTGAGTTTGGAGAATCCTCAACAGAAAGTCTAAGCTCCAAGTTCATAGGAACTCCAGCAAAGCCTTCTCCTTCCATCCTTAGAAAACATACTTTGTTATCGTTTTGCCAAGGCACATAATCACTTGGGCCTATATGTATATTCTCAGCTGGAAGAGGTTCATTAAGTTGAGATTGAACTGCCTCAGTTTTTGATATCCTCTTTGATTTTAACCTGTTTCTCTCCAACATATTCAGAAAATCGGTATTTCCGCCTGTATTTAGCTGATATGTTCTTAAAAGTTTAACACCTCTATCAACAAAAAGCTTTGTTAAGATACGGTGAATGATTGTTGCACCAACCTGAGATTTAACATCATCGCCGATTATTGGGATATTTCTCCTTTCAAACTTTGCAGCCCAAAAAGGATCTGATGCAATAAAAACTGGCATACAATTGATTAGACTTACACCTGCCTCAAGACAGCATGAGGCATAAAATCTTGTTGCCTGCTCTGAACCAACTGGAAGATAGTTAAGCATAATCTCTGCTCCACTTTCTTCTAAAACCTTTACAACATCAACCTCTGGCTCATCCGCAACAACAAAAGTTTGACTTTCGGGAAACTCTTTCATATGAGGAGCAACACCATCCATTACTGGCCCCATTTGGACAATTACCCCATTATCTGGTATATTGGGTTCAATAACCTTTGTGCAGTTAGGTGGGGCAAAAATCGCCTCATTTAATGGTTTTCCTACCTTCCTTTTGTCAACGTCAAACGCTGCTACAACTTCAATATCTTCCGGTTTGTAACCACCCATATCATAGTGCATAAGCCCAATAGCATCCTCATCCTTTTTGTTACGATAATAATGTATTCCTTGAATCAAGGAACTCGCACAGTTGCCTACTCCAACAATGGCAATACGAATCTTTCCCATCATCAAACCCCCTTTCTTAAGACTATATTTTTATTTAAATTTATTTAAAAAATGGGATTCAACAAATAGATAGTGTTGAAAGCTTGGATATCAAGAAAATTTTGAAAAGAAATTTATACACATTTATAATAAACATTCTTATTTCTTTTTTCAAGAATTTTTTACAAATTAAGACATCTTCTTTGCTTGACAATCATCATTTATTATAATATTTTTATAAAAAGAGATTAATACTTATAAATTTGTTTTTTCTAACATTTAGATGAGAGCTACCTTAAGTTTAACTAAAAATAAAAAGAAAAGGCTTAAGATTCATAAAATCCTAAAAAATCTTATATTATGAAAAAATATTTTTTTACAATTATTATTTTTCTTACTCTTCCTATCGCCATCTCATTTGCAAATGAGATCTATATGATCAAGGTCGATGGGGTTATCAATCCTGCTACTGCTCATTATATGATAGAATCCATTACAAAAGCCGAGGAAGATAATGCTGAAGCCATTATCATTCAGCTTGACACCCCTGGTGGTTTAATGGAATCAATGCGGATTACGGTGAAGAAGATCCTTTCTGCAAAAGTGCCTGTTATAGTATATGTTGCGCCTGCGGGCTCCAGAGCTGCCTCTGCAGGCGTCTTTATTACTTTAGCTGCTCATATTGCTGTTATGGCACCAACTACTCACATGGGCGCTGCTCATCCAGTTCAAATGGGTGAAAAGAAGGTTGATAAAACAATGATGGAAAAGATATTGAATGATACAGTAGCATATATCAAATCCATTGCAAGAAAAAGAGGAAGAAATGAGATATGGGCAGAAAAAACCGTAAGGGAGAGTGTTTCAATAACAGAAAAAGAGGCACTAAAACTTCATATGATAGATTTTATTTCTAATGATGTAGATCAGCTTTTGTCCCAGATAGATAAAAGAGAAATAAAGTTAGATGGGAAAACCAAGGTTCTAAAAACCAAGGGTATAAAGATAAAGGTATTACCAATGAGTTTCAGATATAGATTTTTAGATAAGATATCCAATCCAAATATTGCTTATATACTTTTACTTCTTGGTATATATGGGATATTTTTTGAGCTCTCTAACCCTGGAGCAATATTTCCAGGAGTGGTTGGTGGAATTTTTTTGATTTTGGCTTTTTTTGCTTTGCAAATGCTTCCGATAAATTATGCAGGATTAGCATTAATCCTTCTGGGGGTAATATTTTTTATTGCCGAAATAAAGGTGATAAGTCATGGACTCCTTGCAGTCGGAGGGACAATATCTGTTTTGATTGGTTCTGTTATGCTTATTGAAAATCCAACACAATATTTAAGGATTTCATGGTCAGTAATTTTACCAGCAGTTATTTTTACTGCCATTTTCTTTCTTTTTGCCCTTTCCATGGCTATTAGGGCTCATCGGAAAAAGCCAACTACTGGCAAGGAAGGATTGGTTGGGGAAAAAGGGGAAGCAAGAACCGATATTATGCCAGAAGGGCAGGTTTTCCTACATGGGGAAATATGGAATGCTATAAGTGATGAATCAATAAAAAAAGGAGAGATGGTCAAAGTTGTTTCTACAGAAGGATTAAAGATAAAGGTTGAAAAATTAAAGTAAAAAAATAAAAGGGGGCTAAATTATGATTTATTATCTTCCGATGTTAGTGATTTTCCTTATTATATTATTATCCGCTGCGATAAAAATTTGTAGAGAATATGAAAGAGGGGTAATCTTTAGGCTTGGTCGTCTTATTGGTGCAAAAGGACCTGGGATTTTCTTTATTATCCCTGGCATTGATAGGATGATAAAGATAAGTTTAAGAACAGTAGTTATGGACGTTCCTCCTCAAGATGTTATAACAAAGGATAATGTTTCTATCAAAGTAAATGCTGTTGTATACTTTAGGGTTTTAGACCCAGAAAAAGCAGTGGTTGAGGTAGAGAATTATCTATATGCAACATCTCAATTAGCTCAAACCACTTTAAGAAGTGTTGTTGGAGAAGCAGAGCTTGATGATCTGCTTGCAAATAGGGAAAAGATAAATGATAGGCTTCAGTCCATACTGGATATGCATACTGATCCATGGGGGATCAAGGTTTCAATGGTAGAGGTTAAACATGTTGATTTACCTCAGGAGATGCAAAGAGCAATGGCAAAGCAGGCTGAAGCAGAAAGAGAAAGACGTTCAAAAGTAATCGCAGCTTTAGGGGAATATCAAGCTGCAGAAAAACTTTCTCAAGCAGCGAAAGTAATAAGCGAGTATCCTATGGCAATGCAGTTAAGATTTTTGCAAACCCTTGCAGAGGTTGCAACTGAAAATAACTCTACTACCATTTTCCCTGTACCAATTGATCTGGTACAAATGTTTTTTAAAAAGGAAAAGGAATAAGATTTAGTATCTGTTTGAAAGGGTTGAAACTTAAAGTCTTATTAGGTTATTAGCCAAATTAGACATTATCTATTTACGATTTATAATGCATAGGTAATTTAGATATAACTTCACTAAGAGTATGATCAACTGGTAAGCTATTTACTTTTTCTATCTCAACCCATCTAAAGTTTTCATCTAAGGTGGTATTAATTTTATCTTTTTCATCAGGCTTAGCTAAAAAATAAAAGATTACTTGATGATCTTTTTCAATCTTTTCTTGAAGATGAAAAAATTTACCTATATTTGCTTTTATAGCTTTTATAGATATCTTTTCTTTAAGGTATCTTCTTGCTGCTTTTTTTAAGGTTTCCCCTGTTTTTATCAAATCCTTGGGAAGATCAAAAAAAGAACTCTTCTCTTTAATAAGAAGAATTTTATTTTTATGTAGAATGATAAGGCCAACTAAAGCAAAAGGATATTGCTCTTCTCTCATTTTATGAAATACAAAATTTGTTATAGATCTTTTAAAAATAACTTCCTTTCAACCAATTCACAAATGATATGGCCAACCATTATATGTACCTCTTGGATAATGGGAGTGAAATCACTTTCAACAAAAAGGATATGATCAGTAAAAGGTAGTAGATGTGAGCCATCAGTTCCAATCAAAGCAATGGTATGCATTTGCATCATCTTTGCTTCCTTAAGCCCTTTGATTACATTTTCTGATCTACCGCTTGTTGTTATACCCCAAGCAACATCTCCTTTTTTGCCAAGAGCTTTTATTTGTATAGAAAAAACATTAGAGAAATCAGTATCATTACTTACACTGGTAAGGATAGATGTATCAGTGGTAAGAGCTAAAGCAGGTAAAGGGTCTCTTTCTATTAAATAGCGGTTAACAAATTCTGCTGCAATATGTTGTGCATCTGCTGCTGAACCACCATTTCCAAAAATAAAAAGGTGTCTGCCTTGCTTAAAACTATTTACAAGAACCTCAACAACAGCAAGCAGAGTTTTAAAATTTTTTTTAAAAAACTTCTCTTTTGTTAAACGACTTTTTTCAATCCTTTCTTTTATTATATCTTCCATC